>CAYPLM010000157.1:0-4091 GCA_964411575.1 uncultured Oscillibacter sp.
CTGCTCCACCAGCCACTGCACATGCCCGTGGGCGAGCTTTGCGGGGTAGCACTCCGACTCGGAGGGGATGGACTCCATGCCCAGCTCGTACAGCTTGCGCGTGGACACGGGTGAGAGCACACAGCGGAAGCCCAGCACGCGGAAGAACGTCGCCCAATAGGGGTAGTTTTCGTACAGGTTCAGAACGCGCGGGATGCCCAGCACACCGCGCGGGGCGTGCTCCTCGGAAAGCGGCGGGTAGGCAAACATGCGCTCGCGCTTGTAGGCGTAGAGGTCGGCGCCTTTTTTTACCGACGCGCTCCTGCCGCCGCCCTTTTCGCAGCGGTTGCCGGTGACGTACCGCCGCCCACCGGGGAAGGTGTTCACCGTGAGCATGCAGTTGTTCGCGCAGCCGCCGCAATGCGTGGTGCTGGTTTTGTAGGTGAGCGCGAGGATGTCGTCGAGCGGCAGCGTGGTGGTGGGCTGCCCCTCGTAGCGCTCACGGGCGATAAGCGCCGCGCCGAACGCGCCCATGATGCCTGAAATATCCGGACACACGGCCTGCGCCCCCGCCACCAGCTCGAACGCGCGCAGCACGGCATGGTTGTAGAACGTACCGCCCTGCACCACGATATGCCGCCCGAGATCCTTTGCGTCCGCGAGCTTTATGACCTTGAAGAGCGCATTTTTGATGACGGAGTAGGCAAGCCCCGCAGAAATGTCGGCAACCGATGCCCCCTCTTTCTGCGCCTGTTTGACGTTGGAGTTCATAAACACCGTGCAGCGCGTGCCAAGGTCGACGGGATTTTCCGCGTAGATCGCGCGCGCGGCAAAGGTTTCGGCGCTCAGGCCGAGGGAGTTGGCGAAATTCTCAATGAATGAGCCGCAGCCGGACGAGCACGCCTCGTTGAGCAGCACCGTGTCCACCGCGCCGCTCTTGAGCTTGATGCACTTCATATCCTGCCCGCCGATGTCAAGCACGCAGTCGACCTGCGGGTCGAACCACGCCGCCGCCGTGCAGTGGGCGATAGTCTCCACCTCACCCTCGTCCAGACAGAACGCGGCTTTGAGCAGCTCCTCGCCGTAGCCGGTGGAACAGGAGCGGGCGATGCGCGCCGACGGCGGCAGCTGCTCTTTCAGCTCGCGCACGGCGTTCATGGCCGTCTGGATAGGGTTGCCCTGATTGGAAGCATAGAACGAGTACAAAAGCTGCCCGTCCTCCCCCACCAGCGCAAGCTTTGTGGTGGTGGAGCCGGCGTCCACGCCGAGGAAGCAGTCGCCGCGGTACGTCCGCAGCTCTGCGCGCGGCACCACGGCTTTGGCGTGGCGGGCGCAGAAGGCAGCGTACTCGTCCTCGCTGCGAAACAGCGGCGGCAGACGCTTGAGCTCGAAGTCCATGGTGATGCCGCCTTCGAGCCTTTCAAGCAGCGCGTCGAGCGCCACGGCGTTTTCGTCCCCGGCGTTCAGCGCCGCGCCCATAGCGGCGAAGAGGTGGGAGTTTGGCGGGTCGACCACGTTTTCCGGCGTGAGGCGGAGCGTGCGGATGAACGCCTGCTTGAGCTGCGGCAAAAAGTGCAACGGCCCGCCCAGAAACGCCACGCAGCCGCGGATGGGCTTGCCGCAGGCAAGGCCGGAGATGGTCTGATTCACCACCGCCTGAAAGATGGAGGCGGCCAGATCGGCCGTGGAAGCGCCGTCGTTGATCAGCGGCTGAATATCGGACTTTGCAAACACGCCGCAGCGCGCGGCGATGGGGTATATCTCGTGGTAGCTTTCCGCCGCACGGTCGAGCCCCTGCGCGTCGGTTTGCAGCAGCGCCGCCATCTGGTCGATGAACGAGCCTGTGCCGCCGGCGCACACGCCGTTCATGCGCTCCTCCAGCCCGCCGGTGAAGTAGATGATCTTCGCGTCCTCGCCGCCCAGCTCAATGGCAACATCGGTCTGCGGCGCGGCGAATTGCAGCGCGTTGGCCACGGCCACCACCTCCTGCTCGAAGGCGATGCCCAGCGCCTTGCCGAGGTTGATCGAGCCCGAGCCGGTGATCTTCACCGCCAGACGGCAGGCGCCGAAGCGCTCCTTTACCTCGCGCAGCAGCGCGCACAGCGCCTCCTGCGTGTGTACGCGGTGGCGGCGATACTCGCCGTAGACGATCTCGCTTTTTTCATCCAGTAAAACCAGCTTGACGGTGGTGGAACCAATATCGATGCCGGCGCGATAGGTTTGCATGCGTATGCCTCCCTGTTCTGCCTTTGTGCCGCTTTCGGGCAACAAGGCAAACGTTACTCCATAGTTAGTAGATAAGTATAGCACAAAATCATGAACAAACAAGAAACATCACTGTTTACTTTCCGTTAAAATTTCTGCCTTTTCCCATCACTTTTCCCTTTCTGCCCAAAAAAACAGATCGCTGCCATCAAAAAAATTCCGCTTCCCTGTCCCCTTCTCCTCCTGAAAACACAAGATAGATAATAGAGCGTTGGCGCTTTCAAATGTACCCGGTCAAAGTATAAGGAGGAACAAAACACATGGTTGATTCGTTTGTTATTGGGCTTGGCAACGTGGTCTTTACCCCGTTTTCCTGGCTGCTTCGTCTGGTCGGCATTGTGACGCAGCCGGTCTCGGGGCTTTTGGACTCCGTTCTGGTCAAGATCGTCCTGCTGGTCATTTTCCTTTTTGTGCTGCATCATTTAACGTTCGACAGCGACGGAACCCGCCATATGATCGATTTAAACAGCGAGCTGAAGATGCAGGGGTTTCCATGGCTGGCGGCCAATCTGGTGGCCATGTTTGTCACGGCCTCCGGCCCCTATGCCTATCTCACCTTTTTCGATGTGATGATGCCGGAGAGCGACACGAAAATGACCTGCTTCAATTTTATGGAGTGGGAACTGTTCGGGAAATTTGCGCTTATCCTGCTGCTGATCATCGGCTTTCTTACCATGCTGTTCTATTTTGGGCTGGGCGCAAGGCACGGCTTCCGTTACCTCTGCGGCGTGATCTTTGCGGCGCTGGTGGGCAGCGTCTATATGGAGCTGCGCATCGGGATGCTTTTCGTTGCCGATGAGCTCGGCGTCGGCGGCTTGCTTGCCATTTTGATCAGCCTGCTTCGCAGTGCACTGACCGTGCTGGAGGGCTTTGTCGGGTTGCTCTGCTGCGTCATGTTTGGCATCTGGCTCAAGCCGATGAGCGCGCTGCGTGAGCGCGCGCAGCAGATGAAGGAGCGGGAAGCGAGAGAAAAAATGAGAGAGAAAGCCCCCGAATTCACGGGCGCATCGGGTTTGACCGACCGCGAAACGATCCATACCGTCCTCGATCTGCCCGATGTGATCACCGGGCCTTATGGAGAGACTTACCGAAGGATCTCCATGGGTGCAGACTACGCCGTTTATTCCGGTGACGAGGGTGGTGGATTTACAACGATCCACGTCAGCGACATCATTTTGGGCGGAAACAGTGCCAAAAACAGCGACGGCTATTTCCACTGGTGAACGCTTACCAACGCGAACAAATGCGCTGAAAAAGCGCCTGTCTCTTCTCTTGAGACAGGCGCTTTTTTGCATGGTCAGTTCCGCAGCATGCCCTTCAGGCGTGCAGCACACGCATCCACTTTCTGCGCCGCAGCACCACAAGCGACAGGCCGAGGCGCACGCACTCTTCCAGCGAGAGCGTAAAGTAAACATATGGGATACTCCACCCCAGCACGAAGGCTGTCAGCAGTCCCAGCGGCACGTCGAAGCACCAGGTGCCAACCGTGTCGATAACCGTAGCGTATTTCGTCTGCCCTCCGCTGCGCAGCACGCCGCCGAGGATCATGTTGAGCCCCTTGAACGACGAGACCAGCGCGTAGGCCGCGAAGAGAAAGCGCCCCGCAGGGCGCTTTGCTCGCTTGGCGCTTAGACCAGTGCCTCCATCTCGTCCACCAGCTCGCCGAAGAGCTTGAGGGCGCTGTTGACGGGGTCGGGCGTGCTCATGTCCACGCCGGCGATCTTGAGCAGGCTGATGGGGTCGGTGCTGCCGCCGGAGGAGAGGAACTTCTTGTAGTCGGCGACGGCCGGCGCCCCCTCGCTGAGGATGCGGTTGGCGATGGCCACCGCGGCAGAGAAGCCCGTGGC
>CAYPLM010000158.1:0-4071 GCA_964411575.1 uncultured Oscillibacter sp.
AGATGAAGGTGTTGGCGTAGCCTGCCACGGGGGAGCCGGGGAACTTCAGCTGGCCCACGGTGGGCGACACGGCGGCGTCAAACTGCATCTCGCCGTCGATGGGCGTACCGGGCATCTCTTCCTTGGCCTTGGCGCAGGCGTTGTGCATCTTGTCCACGTCCTCGCCCTTGCCGCTGCCCTTGGTGGAGTAGCTGAGGAAGGCGACCTTGGGGTCGACGCCGAAGATCTTCGCGCACGCGACGGTCTCGCGGCAGATCTCCACCAGCTCGTCCTCGCTGGGCTTGATGTTGATGGCGCAGTCGGCCATGGCCAGCACTTCGTTTTCGCCCGAGGCGGCGGGGCGAACCATGATGAAGCAGGAGGAGACGATCTTGTTGCCGGGCTTGGTCTTGATCAGCTGCAGCGCGGGACGCACGGTGTCAGCCGTGGAGTAGGTCGCGCCGCCGAGCAGGCAGTCAGCCTTGCCCATCTTGACGAGCATGGTGCCGAAGTAGTTGCCCTTGGACAGCGCCTCGCGGCACTGCTCCGCCGTCATCTTGCCCTTGCGCAGAGCCACCATTTCCTCCACCATGGCATCCATTTCGGGATAGTTGGCGGGGTCGGCGATCTCAGCGCCGCGGATGTTGAAGCCGGACTTTTCGGCGGCAGCGGCGATGGCCTCGGGGTTGCCGACGAGCAGGGGCTTTAAGAAGTTACCGGACAGCAGACGCGCGCTGGCCTCGAGAATGCGGGGGTCGGTGCCCTCGGTAAAGACGATGGTTTTGGGATCCTTCTTGAGGGTCTCAATGAGTTTGCCGAACATAGTATGTGTTCCTCCTTATTTTTCAGGTGTGGCCTGAACGGTTCCATTGCCCAGTATACACCTTCTTTTTCGTCTGCTCAACCACCAAATGCAAAAAAAGCGTGAAAATTTCTTCGAATTTCCAGATAATGGGTTGTGAAACTTGTGTGAACGCAAGATAAAAGGACTTGACGCGGAGAGGAAAAAAGGGTATCATAGATTCGTTACAATTTGTAACCATTTTGAGCATCCCCGAAAGGAGGCCGTTTCCTTGGCAGAAATACCTTCCCACAGCGAGCGCACATCCCGCCGCCGGCACGACGGCCGGCCCCTTTCCGAGCGCATGCGCTGCGAGCTTACGCGCATCCGCCGCCGCACCCGCACCGTGGTCAGCGAGGCGCGCGCACACAACTTCCCCGAGTCCAACCGCTTTTTCGTGCAGCTTTTCCTGCTGCTGTTCGGCCTGCTGCCGATGTTCAGCTCCCTGTTCCGCGAGGCGTTCCGCCGCGTGCTGCACCTGCGCAACCGCACGGTGGCCGCAGGTGGCGAGCAGCGTCGGCGCAGCCATGTGCATGCGGCCGTTTTTGTGGCGGCGGCGCTGGCGCTGGCCGCAGGGCTTACCTTCTTCTCGTTCTACACCTTCGGCACCGTGGTGCTCTACGACGGCGAGGAGCTTGACATTGTTGACAGCGAGGCAACGGTCAGCAGTATCGTCGCCTCGGTGGAGGACTTCACCTCCGCCGCGCTGGGAAGCGACTTTTCGCTCGACAGCAGCGCCATTGTGTGCCAGTCGCGCCTTGTCCACCGCAGCGACCTCAACGACGGGACGGAACTGCAGGAAGAGCTGACCGATCAGGTGGGGCTTGTGACCTACGGCTATGCGCTGTATATCGATAACGCCTTCATCGGCGCGACGGAGTACCCCGGTGCGCTTGAAGAGCTGCTCGAGCAGCTCAAGGAGCTCTACACCTCCGAGGACACGCTGAGCATCGACTTTGTGGAGGACGTGCAGATCTACGAGGGCTACTTCGCAAACGACCAGCTGACGAATCTTGGCTCCATTGCCGAGCTTCTCAACTCCACCAAGTCCGGCGAGGTGACCTACACCGTCGTCAAAGGCGACACATGGGGCAAGATCGCCGGTGCAAACGGCATGACCAACGCCGAGCTTGAAACGCTCAACCCCGGCTTTGACATCAACAAGCTCCAGATCGGCGACGAGCTTCTTATCTCTAACGCCGTGCCCTACCTCACTGTGGTAGTCACCGAGCGGCAGAACTACGTCGACGACATCCAGTACGACATTGAGTACACGCCCACCAACACGCTCTACACCGGCGACTACAAGGTCACCAGCAAGGGTGTATACGGCACCGCCGACGTGGTGGCCGACGTGGTGTATATCAACGGCGAGGAGCAGTCGCGCGAGATCATCTCCTCCGTGGTGCTCACCGAGCCTGTGACCGAGCAGCGTCTCGAGGGCACCAAGGAGCGCCCGAGCTGGTATCCCACGGGTTCCTTCCGCTGGCCCACCTCCGGCACGCGTATCAACTCCTACTTCGGCAAGCGCAACACCGGCATCAAGGGCGCGTCCACCTACCACAAAGGCATCGACATCGCCGCCTCCTACGGCGCGAAGATCGTGGCAGCCGACGGCGGCACGGTGATCCACTCCGGCTGGTGGGGCTCCGGCGGCTACACCGTCATCATCGACCACGGCAACGGCTTTAAGACCTATTACGAGCACAACAGCAAGCTCCTCGTCTCCGTGGGGCAGCATGTGTACAAGGGTCAGCAGATCGCCAAGGCCGGCTCCAGCGGTGTGTCCTCCGGCACGCACTGCCACTTCGGCATCAGCAAAAACGGTACCTACGTCAACCCCCTGAAATACCTGCCTTAATGCCAAATCGCCCGGCCTGCTTGAAAGAGGCCGGGCGATTCAAACTGCCAAAAAATGTCATTGCGAAGGAAGTGACCGATGCCACTGGTGTGGGAGTGACGGGAGCCCATTGACATGCAAAGGACCGCCCCAAGGCGGTCCTTTTGCAGATCAGATTTTTCCGCTGAGTGCGCGGTCGAGCCAGATGCGGGCGAGCTCCATCGCCTCGGCGAGGCTGCCCTTTTCGCCGCTGCGCAGCACGCGGTCGCGCGAGCGGGTTTTCTGCTCGGTGAGCAAAAGCTGGATAAAGACCTTTTTTGCAAGCTTCAGGTCGTTCACGTCCTCTGTGTCGAGGATCTGCATCATCACGATATGCGAGTCGGCCATAGAGCCGTAGTAGATCACGTTGCCCTCCCGGCGCAGCGGATGCCCGCAGTAAACAAGCCCTTCGCGGTTTTCTGCCATAGTACCTGCTCCTTCCATTGTCTATTCTCATAAATGATATCATTTTGTGTGCGGCTTGTCAACCGAAGCGTGACGGCAGAAAGCAAAGTTTTTCGCGCGCCGCAGGGGGGTGCCTTGCAATTTTGCCTTTTGTGCGGTATAGTGAAAAAAAGGAGGGGATCAGGATGGACGCAGCGTGCGTTGTGCAGCCGTCTGAGTCGTACCGCGTGGCAGCGGTGCTGGCAGTCACAGGCGGCTTTCTGGACGCTTACACCTATGTCTGCCGCGACGGTGTGTTTGCAAACGCGCAGACGGGCAACTTCTGTCGCATGGCCATTTCGCTGGCAAACGGGCAGCTTCTGCTGGCGGTGCGCTACCTGATCCCAATTCTGTCATTCATCCTGGGCGTTTCTCTGGCTATGCTGCTGCGGCGCAGGTTCTCAAACTGCCGCAGGCTGCACTGGCGGCAGGTGAACGTGCTGGTGGAGATCGTGCTGTTGACGGTCGTCGCCCTCATCCCCGAAGGTGCGGTGACAAACGTCGCGGCCAACGTGCTTGTCTCGTTTACCTGCGCGGTGCAGGTGGAGACGTTCCGCAAGTTCCTCGGCGGCGCCTTCGCCTCCACCATGTGCACCGGCAACCTGCGCAGCGCCTCGGAAAATCTCAACAACTACCTCGTTCGGGGCGACCCTGTCCTGCGCCGCAGGAGCCTGCAATACTTCGGTATCGACCTGCTGTTTGTCGCGGGCGTGATGCTGGGGACATGGTGCACGGGCCGGTTTGGCCTGCGCGCGGTGCTGCTGTGCTGCACGCTGCTGCTGATCGCGTTCTGGATGATGCGCGCACCGAAGGAAGACTGAGCCTGTCAAAAAACGTCATTGCCACACCGATGTCACTGGTGTGGCAATCCGCCCTTTTTTCACAAGTTTCCGAACCTATCCGGTGCGGGAAGTACGGATTCCCGAGC
>CAYPLM010000159.1:0-4040 GCA_964411575.1 uncultured Oscillibacter sp.
ATCTTGGGGTTGGAGAGCAGGGGGCCAAAGTCGATCATCGCGCCGATGCCGATGAACAGCAGCAGCGGCAGCGCCTCGCTGGCCTCAATGGTGGTCTCAAAGAGCCACTGGATGATGCCCTGGCTCTCGCCGATGCCCTCGACCATCTGGTTGAGCACACCGGAGTTGGGCAGGTTGACGAGGATGGCACCAAAGCCCATGGGAAGCAGCAGCGCGGGTTCGTAGTCTTTTTTGATGGCCAGGTAGATCAGCACTGCGCCCACAAGGTACATCACGCACTGCTGCCAGGTGACGGCACGCACGCCGTCGAGCAGGAAGCTCATGGAAATACACTCCTTAAAAAAATAGTCACGGCAAAAGAAAAAGACCTTTACCGTGCGTGGGCATACTGAGCCCGCGTTTGGTAAAAGTCTTGCCACTTGATGAGCGCGCCGGGGGCATGGCCCCGTGATGACGACACGCCCCACGCCCCTGCGGGCGCTGGCTACTCCCTTTTCGCAGGCTATCCTATCACACCGTATGCGGTTTGTCAAAGAAAAAATGGCGAAATCGTAAATTTTTTGCGCACTCTTTACTCTGCGGCAAAAATCAGGTACAATAGCTATATCTTATTCTGCCCCGCTGCGGGGCACTACAGTCAGATAGGAAGTGCAGTGGAATGAATTTTTTTGCTCGTTTGCGTGACGCTCTGTATCGTTTTATGTATGGGCGCAACGGTGTGGATGCGCTCGGCTGGGCGATGGTGGTGTGCGAGCTGGTGCTGGCGCTCCTGGCTTCGCTTCTGCGCATCAACGCGCTGACGGCCATCGTCAACGTGCTCACCTGGGTGCTGTGGGTGCTGGTGCTGTTTCGCATGTTCTCGCGCAACCTCACAAAGCGTCGTGCCGAAAACGCCCGGTTTCTGAGCTGGTGGAACCCCATTGCGGCAGACCTGCGCGGGGCGAAGGCGCGCCGGGCGGACAAGGCGCACAAGTACGTCAAGTGCTCCTGCGGCGCGTGGTGCCGCGTGCCGCGCGGCGTGGGCCGGGTGGAGCTCAAGTGCCCCAAGTGCGGCAAAAAGCACACTGTTAAAACCTGAGCGACTGCGGCGGGAAGGGGCCGTTTTCCGCGTCGTAGGGCAGGGTGAACACCGGCAGCCCCTCCGCGCCCGGCAGAACGGTGTACATCGGGCAGAAAAAGCAGAGCCCCTGTTCGCTGAGGTAGACGTTGCGCCCGCTCAGGCTGCGCCGCAGCGCACCGCGCCAGTCGGGGCGCAGCGGCAGCTGCGTTGACAAAAGCTGCTCGCGCGCCGTGCGCAGCAGTCTCCGCTTCCATGCACAGTGCGGCGGGAAGAGCTGCCCGACCGGCAGCGGAAGCGCCGACGTGCGCTCCCAGGTGTCCGCGCGGCGCAACGTCAGCGGCAGCGTGCCCGCCCCGCGCTCCTGTGCGTCGACGGTCAGGCTGAGCAGATGCGCGTCCTCGTAATGCACCGTGCAGCGCACCGTGGCGCGCAGCTGCTGCCAGGGCGCGGCGCGGGACATGGCCGTGCGGCAGCTCTCCGCCGCGCGGGGCAGGAGCTGCGCTTCGCAATAGCGCAGATATGCGCGCAGAAAGCTGCTGTAGTAGCGGTCAAAGCGCCGCGCCGCCCGGCCCGGCTGGCCGCAGCGCGGCAAAACGGCGTCGACGGTGAGCACCGTCACACCCTCCGCCTCCCACGAGCGCAGCAGCGTCAGCGGCGTTTCCGACAGGGTAAGGCGAGCGTTTTGTTTCAAGCGTGATCCCCCCGTTTCTCATGCCAGTGTATGACCCCGGCGGCACGGGGGTGCGCGCAAATATTTTTCGTCCTGAAGCACGAAGGGGCTTTACTTTTCGGACGATATCGATTAAACTGTATAATAGCAGAATCAAAAAATATCATGTCTGAAGGAGGAACTCATATGGCGATCCCTATGTCCCGCGTGAGCAACAAGAATAGAAGCGACGGTTTTTACCGCGCGATCCTCAGCGTGAAGGATCTGGACGAATGCCGCATGCTTCTCAACGACGTGTGCACCATGGCCGAGCTGCGTGCCTTTGAGCAACGCTTCGAGGTGGCATGCCTTCTCAAGCAGGGCGCGATTTATAATGAGATCAAGGAAAAGACCGGTGCTTCCAGCGCGACCATTTCGCGTGTGGCCCGCTCCCTGACCTACAGCGAGGGCGGCTACGAGATGGTGTTCGAGCGTCTGCGCGAGCAGGAGGAAGCCGAGGCGGCGGAGAAAAAGGCCACGGAGGCATGAGCGGCGAGAGCTATCGCTCGCTTGCCGCGGCCTATGATGCGCTGACGGAGGATGTCGGGTATGAGCGCCGCGCGGCGTTTTTGCAGCGGCTTTTCGGCCGTGCAGAGAGGGATGTGACGCGCGTGCTCGACCTTGCCTGCGGCACGGGGAGCATCACGCTGCTGCTCAGCCGCGCAGGCTATGAGCTGGTGGGCGTGGACAATGCGCCCGACATGCTTGCCCAGGCGCGCGCCAAGTTTGACGGCGAGAGCCCGCTTTTCCTCTGCCAGTCGATGCCGCGCCTTACGCTCGGCGAGCAGCGGGTGGACGCGGCGGTGTGCTGCCTCGACAGCATCAACTATCTCACCCGCGCGCAGGACGTGCAGAAAACGTTCCGCCATGTGTACGAAAGCCTCAACGACGGCGGCGTGTTCGTGTTCGACGTGCACGGCGCAGCGAAAATGGCCGCGCTGGACGGACAGGTCTGGCTGGACGAGACAGACGAGGTGTACTGCGTGTGGCGCACCGAGTACCGCCGGCGCAGCGGTATGCTCGACTATTGGGTCGATCTGTTCACGCGCAGCGCTGCGGGCGACTGGCAGCGCGGCTTTGAAGAGCACCACCAGCGCTTCTACTCTTCCGAAGAGCTGACCGCGTGGCTGCACGCGGCGGGCTTTTGCGGCGTGAAAACGTACGGTGACTGCCGTCTGCGTGCGCCGCGCGAGGACGAGGGGCGCATTTATTTCAGCTGTATCAAGAAGGAACACAAGCATGGATAAACTGGTAAGAGCCATCACCAAGGACGGCCTGGTTAAGGCGGCCGCCGTTTCCACCCGCGCGCTCACCGAGCGTGCCCGTCAGATCCACCATACCACGCCCGTGGCCACGGCGGCGCTGGGGCGTGCGCTTGCCGGCGTTTCGATGATCGGCAACACCCTCAAGGGCGAGGGCGAGAGCGTGACGCTGCAGATCAAGGGCGGCGGCCCGCTGGGCACGGTGCTCGTTGTGTCCGATGCCGAGGGCAACGTGCGCGGCTATGTGCAGGACGCGTCGGTCGACCTTCCGCTGCGCGCGGACGGTAAGCTGGATGTGGGCGCTGCCGTGGGGCATGAGGGGACGCTGACGGTCATCAAGGATCTTGGCCTGCGTGAGCCCTATGTGGGAACGGTAGACCTTCTCGGCGGCGAGATCGCCGAGGATATCGCCGCGTATTTTGTCGAGTCCGAGCAGATTCCCACGGCCTGCGGACTTGGCGTGCTGGTCGACCGCGACCGCAGCGTGCTGTGCGCAGGAGGCTACATGATCCAGCTGCTGCCCGGTGCGGGCGAGGACATGATCACGAAGGTGGAGGGCGGTATCTACGCCGCGCCGAGCGTGACGAATTTCCTGCGCGACAACGACGACCCTGCCGCGCTGCTGCGCGAGGTGCTCTCGGACTTCGAGGTGGAGATTTTGGAAGAGTCTCCCATCGAGTACCGTTGCTACTGTTCGCGTGAGCGCACCGAGCGCGCGCTGCTCAGCCTGGGCTCGCACGAGCTTGAGGATATTTTGCAGCAGCAGGGCTGTGCCGATCTGACGTGCCAGTTCTGCGACCGCGTGCACCATTTTGACGGCAGTGAGCTGCGCGAAATGATCACCTCCCTGCGTGCGCAGGGCAAGTGAAAAAAATTTAAAAAAATCGAAAAAACCTCTTGACATTTCGGGGAGCTTTGCGTATAATAACCCTTGCCGTTCGCGAGAGCGGGTTTGCGTGGGGGAGCATAGCTCAGCTGGGAGAGCACCTGCCTTACAAGCAGGGGGTCA
>CAYPLM010000160.1:0-4037 GCA_964411575.1 uncultured Oscillibacter sp.
GTGCCCGCGCCCAGCTCGTCGAAGAGAATGAGCGTGTCGCGGTCGGCCTCGTCGAGAATTTTGACGATGCTGGTCATGTGCGAGGAGAAGGTGGACAGGCTCTGCTCGATGCTCTGCTCGTCGCCGATGTCGGCAAACACCTTGTCAAAAACGCTCACGGCGCTGCGATCCCCGGCGGGGATGTGCAGACCACACTGCGTCATCAGGCACAAAAGCCCCAACGTCTTGAGCGTGACCGTTTTGCCGCCGGTGTTGGGGCCGGTGATCACCAGCGTGTCGAAGCTGCGCCCCACCTCCACGTCGATGGGCACGGCCTTGGCCGGGTCGAGCAGCGGGTGGCGCGCCCGGCGCAGGTACACGCTGCCGTCGCGCACGATCTCGGGGCGCACGGCGTCCATTTTGTAGCTCAGCTCGCCGCGCGCGAAGATGAGGTCGAGCTGCACGAGCAGCGAATAGCTCCAGCGGATGTCGGAGGCGAAGCCCGCCGCCTCGGCGGAGAGCGCGTAGAGGATGCGCTCGATCTCCTTCTTCTCCTTGACCTCAAGCTCCTTGAGCTCGTTGTTGGCCTGCACCACGCCCATGGGCTCGACAAAAAGCGTCGCGCCGGAGGAGGACACGTCGTGCACCAGACCCGGCAGCTCGCCGCGATACTCCGCCTTCACCGGCACGACAAAGCGGCCGTCGCGCTGGGTGATCAGCGACTCCTGCAAAACGGACTTGTAGCTGGGCGAGGAGATGATCTTTTGCAGCAGCTGCCGCCCGCGCGCCGCTGCGGCACGCTTGCGCCGGCGGATGTCGGCAAGGGCGGGGCTGGCGTTGTCGGCGATCTCGTTTTCATCGAGGATGGCGGAGGTGATTTTCTCTTCTAAATAGCGGTTGGGGCGCAGGGCGTAAAACATACGGTCGAGCGCCGTTTCCACGTCGGCGCGGTCGGTGCAGTATTCGCGCACGCGGCGCGTGTTGGTCAGAAGCCCTGCGATGTTCAATAGCTCAATCGTGTTAAGCATGCCGCCGCGTTCGGCGCGGCTGAGCGACTCGTCCACGTCGCGCACGCGGGAAAATGACGGGCTGCCGCGCAGACCGATGAGCGTGCGCGCTGCGTCGGTCTCGTCGAGCGCACGGCACACGTCGTCCGCGTCGGTCATCGGGCGCAGGGTGCGGGCGCGGGCCTTGGCCTCGTCGCTCACGGCGAGGGCGGAGAGCTTTTCCAGCAGCTGCGGAAGCTCGAGCACGCGCAGAGATTTTTCAAACAGTTCACTCATGGAATATCGCCTTTCTTTCGCTCACGGAAGAAGCGAACGGTAGAATGCAAGGGTGTGGAAGTCCTTTTCCAGCTGCGTGCGCACGAACGCCTCGCACGCCGCGTTCATCAGCCGCTGCGACGGCGGTGCGAGGGAAAAGGAGAGCATGCGCTTGCCCGGCGCACGCACAATGTGCCGCATGGCGGACAGCGCGCTCTCGTCGAGCGGATGCCCGCCGGAAAGCCCCGCGCAGCGGCGGCACAGCAGCACGCCCTGCTGCACGTCGAGCACGGGCTCGGACGGCGACGGCGCGCCGCACACGGCGCATTCGCTCAGCAGCGGCTCGTACCCCGAGAGGGTGAGGAGCTTGAGCTCGAAGGCCGCGCGCACCTGCTCGCAGGGCTTTTTGAGCTGAGAGAGCGCGTAGAGTGCGTTGAGAAGAAGGCTGAGCACCTCCGGCGCGGGGGCGTTTTCCGCCGTGAGCGTTTCGCAAAGCTCGGCAAAGTACGAGCCCAGCGCCACCCGCTCGAGCTCTTCGCGCAGCCCGGTGAACTGCTCCTGCACGGCGGCCTCGTCCAGATAAAACCAGTCGCCCCGCTCGCAGAGCACCAGCTCGGAGAACGCAAAAAGCTGACAGGCGGCGGCAAGCCTGCTGCTGCGCCGCCGCGCGCCGCGCGCGATCACCGGCAGCTTTCCGTGCGTGTCGGTGAGCACGGTGAGTATGTAGTCGGCCTCCCGCGTCTCGGTGGCGCGGAGGACGACGCCTTTTGTTACGATCTTGTGCATGGCGGCTCCTTCTGCTGCGCGCCGTACCGGGCCAAAAGGTAAAGGCGCGGGTCGCCGGTGCGCATAAACAGCGCGAAATAGCCTTCGTTCATCGCCGTCCCTCCCGTGCATAGCATGCGCGGCGGTGCGGCGGGATATGGCTGGAAAATTACTTCTTTTTCTTGATGCCCGCGCCGATGGCCATGCCCAGCGCCAGCCCCATGCTCATGCCCAGCGCCGTGCTGTCAATGACGTACATGCCGAAAAGCAGGCCGCCGAGAAGGCCGATGAGCATGCCAAGGTCAGAGTAGTTTTCGTCCTGTTCGGGTTTTTTATCGATCATGGTGTGTCCTTTCTGTGGAAAAAGGGGAGGCTTTTGCGTGGGGAGAGCTTACTGCTCGTCGTAGCCGAACGAGCGGATATAGTTCATGTTGTCGCGCCAGTTTTCCTTGACCTTCACCCAAGTCTGCAAATAGACCTTTGTGCCCATGAAGCGCTCGATGTCCTGCCGGGCGTCGGTGGAGATTTTTTTGAGCATCGCGCCGTTTTTGCCGATGATGATGCCCTTGTGGCTGGCCTTTTCGCAGTAGATGGTGGCGTCGACCTCAATCACCTCGTCGTCGCGCTCGATAAAGCGGGTGATCTCCACGGCGGTGCCGTGCGGGATCTCCTTGTCAAGGCTGCGCAGCAGCTTCTCGCGCACGATCTCGCCGACGACCTGCCGGTCGGGCTGGTCGGTGGTCATGCCGTCGGGGAAGAGCTGGGGGCCCTCCACGGCGTACTTCAAAAGCTCGGCTTTCAGTTCGCCGAGCCCGTCGTGCGTGCGCGCGGAGACGGGGATGATGGCGTCAAAGTCGTACGCTGCGCTGTAGGCGGCGATCACGGAGAGAAGGTCGGCCTTGCTTTCCACAGTGTCGATCTTGTTGATGACGAGGATGGACGGCAGATGCGACTGCCTGATCTTTTCGATCAGCTCAGCTTCGGGAATGCCAACGTGCGCCACGGGTTCCACCAGCAGCGCCACAGCGTCCACGTCGGCGATGCTCTCGCGTGTGACCTTGACCATATAGTCACCCAGACGGTTGCGCGCCTTGTGGAAGCCGGGCGTGTCGAGCAGCACGAGCTGCGTCTCGCCCTCGTCCACCACGCCGTAGATGCGGTTGCGCGTGGTCTGGGGTTTGTTGGAGACGATAGCGATCTTCTCTCCCACGAGCGCGTTGGTCAGGCTGGACTTTCCCACATTGGGGCGGCCGCAGAGGGTGATCATGGCGGTTTTGGTTTTGTTCATAAGGTGATCCTCAACTTTCTTTGAGCGTTTTTTATCGGGTTTCCCAAGGATGCCTGGCACGACGGAGCCGCGGCTGAGAGGGCGCGGCAGGTTTGCAGACACCGTTCGGCAGACCTGCCCCATGTGGCAGGTTTACACCCACGGCACAAAGCAGCGTCAGCCGTTTTTTGACATATTTATTCCTGCGGCAGGTCGAGCGCGGTCATGATGCGCTCCTCGTGCTCGCGCATTTGCCGCTTCTGCTCGCCCTCGTCGAGATGGTCGTAGCCGAGAAGGTGCAGCACGGAGTGCACGCAGAGGTAGTTGATCTCGCGCGCCATGCAGTGGCCATACTCCTGCGCCTGTGCGCTTGCGCGCTCGACGGAGATGCACATGTCGCCCAGCGGCACGGTATCGCTGCCGGGGTCGCGGTCGTCCTCGGTGGGGTGCTCGCCGGGGGCGAGGTCGAACATGGGAAAGCTTAAAACGTCGGTGGGCGCGTCCACGCCGCGCATGTCGCGGTTGACCTGCTCAATCCCCTCGTCGTCGGTGAGCAGAATGTTCACCTCGCACGGCAGCTCCACGCCCTCAAGTGCGAGCGCGGTGTTCACCGTTTCGGTCAGCATGGCAAAAAGCTCCTCGTCCTGCAGATCGTCAAGGTCGCTTTCAATGGTGATGAGATTTTTTTCGTTCATAAAAGGCTCCTTTTCTCTTCGCGCTGATTTCTCTTATCTTTTTTTCGTGCGGGCGGCTTCGTAGTCGGC
>CAYPLM010000161.1:0-4018 GCA_964411575.1 uncultured Oscillibacter sp.
CACCATGGGCGGCGTGGGCATTGCCCTTGCCATGCTGGGCGTTATCGCCTGCCCCATCACCTCCGGCGACACGGCGTTCCGTTCCGCCCGCCTCACCCTGGCCGACTGGCTGAAGATCGACCAGAAGGGCTGGAAGAACCGTCTGCTGCTCTGCGTGCCTGTGCTTGGTGTCGGCGCGATTCTCGGCATCGGCAACGCGCTGGGCAAGATCGACTATTCGATCATCTGGCGTTACTTCAGCTGGACCAACCAGACCCTGGCGATGATCGTGCTGTGGGCTGCTTCCATGTACCTCTTCTATGAGAAGAAGAACTACTGGATCACCGCTGTCCCCGCCACCTTCATGAGCGCGGTGTCTGCCACCTACTTCCTGCTGGGCAACGAGTGCCTTGGCTCCCTGCTCAACAAGAACGGCGTGTACAACACTGCCGTGGCCTACCCTGTCGGTATCCTTGTTGCGGCGCTGTTCCTTGGCATCTTCCTCTACACCGTGAAGAAGCGCCACACCCAGCCCCATTACGAGACTCTGAAGAAGTAACACAAAGGGCGGCGGGAGCAATTTCCCGCCGCCTTGCTCTATGGGAGGTTTATCATGATCTTTGCACCTGCATGCGTGGGCAAGACGGTTTTGCCGCGCGAAACGCTTGCCGCCGACAAAAAGGCGTGCCGCCGCTTCGGCCCCTGCGGCGTGGGCGAGCAGGCCATCTACCTGGGCGAGCTGCTGATCGACCGACGCTGCTATGTGGCACTGGGCAGCGTGGAGCGTGTGTTCAAGCGCGTGGCGCTGAGCAAAGGCGGCTTCACGGGCAAGGGTGTGTTCGGCGCGGTGCCGTACCTTGTGGTGGAGTATGACGGCGGGAAGCAGAAGCAGTGCAGCTTCAAGCGTGAAGAGGATGTTGACGCGCTGCTTGCCTGCATTGCTGAGCTGCACCCCGACATTCCCCGCATGAGCGCCGAGGGCGAACGCCGCCTGGCCGAAAAGGCCGCGCGCGAGGAAGCGCGCTACCTCAAAGAGCTGACGCCGCAGGCGCAGAAGGCGCGCGAAGAGCTGGAGGCCGCAGAGAAGTTTCTGAGCGGCTACCCGGTGCTGACCGAACGGCTGTCCTCTGCGGCGAAGGCCAAGCGCGTGAACGAGAAGGCGAACCCGGCATACAAATGGGTGGCGCTGGTGATCGTGCTGGCGGGCGTCTTGTCGGCGGTGTACGGCCTTTATGAGCGTGTAAAGGGCGACACGACGGGGCTCTACTTCCTGCTGATGGGTCTTGCGGCGATCTTCCTGTTCTCCGGCGCGCAGGTGCTGCCCACGGCGAAAAACAACCGCCGCGCGCTCGACCGGGCGTGGCAGGAGGCGCAGGAAAAGCTCGCCGGCGTGCTGCCCGAGAAGTTCCCCCTCCCCGCGCGCTATGCGCACCCCGTGGTGCTGCGGCGGATGATCCGCATCCTGCGCGAGGGGCGCGCGCAAAGCGCCGATGAGGCGTTTGCCGTGCTGAAGCGTGACCTCAAGGCGCTCAACGCCGACGTGCAGGTGGAGCAGGAGGAGTACGACGAGGTGGTGGCCATCAAGCCGATGTTCCTGCTGTGCGATTATCAATAAGCAAGAACGGTGCTCTGCTAAAGGCCGCCTGACATAAGAAAACACACGGTTTCACCTGTGCCTGTCCGGCTGAAATACGACCGAAAAAAAAGCATCTCATGCGTCAGCATGCGATGCTTTTTTTCAGCCGATCTCATCTTGAACATCCTTTGGCAAAACTGCTTCGCACCGGAAAAGTGCAAATTTTGTGCGGTGACGCGACGCGGCGGCGCAGGCATACTTGTCGTATGTCAAGCCGCCGCAACAAAGTCATCCGCGCAAAATTTTCCTTTTACGGCGGGTGTTTTCTTGTGTCAGGCGGCCTAATGCGGGGCACCGTTTTTTGCGCGTTGGAGAAAGGCACTCCGTGTGGCGCGTCCTTGCGAGACAGTTTTTTCAAACAAAGCGCTTGCTTTTTCTATGCCGGTTGGATAGGATAGACGCATCCCATATGCAATAGGAAGAAGGAATCTGCATGAGCACCCGCATTTCCCCCGCAAAGCGTTTTGCCGCGCTGCTGCTGGCGCTTGCTCTGGCGCTGTCCACGCTCGCCTGCGCCAAAGAAGATGCGAAAACGTATCAATCTCAGTTTGACCTTGGCACACGCTATCTAAACGACGGCAGCTATGAAGAGGCCATTCTTGCCTTCCGGGCAGCCATTGAAATCGAGCCGAAGAACGCGGAGGCCTATCTTTCCCTTGCCGACGTGTATCTTGCCATGGGCGACACAGATGCTGCCATCGCCGTTTTGACCGACGCGCTGGCGGTGGTGGACGACGCGGCCGCCGTGCAAGCCAGGCTGGATACGCTGACGGCAACGTCGGAACCGGAACCGCTTTCATGGCTCGAAGTTAAAGTCCACAGTCAGGCTGAGCTGGACGCGCTGGCACTGCGCGCGGATGCGGAGAAAATCACATCCGTGATTGGCGAAGAGGCAGGTATTACTGATATCAGCGCACTGCGTGCTCTGACCAACCTGCAGGAACTTCACATGCACAACAACATCAGCGATATCAGCGCGCTTGGTGGGATGACCGACTTGAAGTGGCTTCGCTTGGGGCTCAACAACGCCCTCTCGCAGGCGCAGATGGATGGCCTGCAAGCGCAGCTGCCGAACTGTATTATTTCTAAATAGTATGCGGCCCCGGACAGGCGAACTGTCCGGGGTTTTTGCGTGCCATGATCGAGCCAAGAACGAATCGCCGCACCGGCGTGCGCGCCGGTGCGCAATGACGGGAGTGTTCTACCGAAACCGATTGCAAATGCACAGCGGCCCTCTCAGTCGGCTTCGCCAACAGCTCTCCCGGAGGGAGAGCCCAGCGTACCAAATAACCCTCGTCATTCCGAGCCAGTGCGCACACTGGCGTGGGAATCCGTATTCCCCGTGCCAGAAAGATTCGGAAATGCAGGTAATAGGACGGATTGCCACACCAGTGACATCGGTCACTTACTTCACAATGAAGCTTTTTTGACAGGCTCAGCTCTCCCAGAGGGAGAGCCAACGAAGATCCGATTTTCTGCGTTCAAAATATTAAACTTTTTGTTTATTTTATGCTTGCATTCCGGCGTGTATCGTGTATAATAGGTGTGGTTTAGCAAAGGCTGACCAAAAGTTTAATATTTTGAACGGCAGGAGGGGGCGCCGCATGGACATCGGCAACAAAATAAAGCAGCTTCGAACACAGAAGGGACTGACTCTGGAGGAGCTCGCCAGCCGAAGCGAGCTGACGAAGGGGTTTTTGTCCCAGCTTGAGCGCGACCTCACCTCCCCCTCCATCGACTCGCTCAGCGACATTCTGGAGGCGCTCGGCACCAATCTTTCCGACTTCTTTCAGGAGGACGCCAACGACCAGTATGCCTTCCGCGCCGACGACTTTTTTGTGGACGAGCGCGAGGGCTGCACGGTGAACTGGATCGTCCCCAACACGCAGAAGAACCAGATGGAGCCCATCCTGCTCGAGCTGCCCGCTGGCGGGGAGAGCTTTGAGATGGGGCCGCACAGCGGCGAGGAATTCGGCTATATCGTTGAGGGCAGCGTGGTGCTCGTCTGCGACGGCAAGCGCACTGTGCTGCGCCGGGGCGAGACGTTTTACCTGCACGGACGCAGCTTCCACTGCCTGAAAAACGAACGCAAGACCACCGCGCGGGTGCTGTGGGTGTCCACACCCCCGCTGTTCTGACCCACATAAATCATTTTGAAAGGATATTGGAACCATGCCGGAACAGAAAAAGCTGATCCAGTTTAAAAACATCGTCAAAAGCTTCGAGGACGGGCAGGTGGTGCTCAAGGGCATCGACCTGGACATCTATGAAAACGAATTTGTGACCCTGCTCGGCCCCTCCGGCTGCGGCAAAACCACTCTGCTGCGCATGATCGCCGGCTTTTTGCAGCCCACGGAGGGCAAGGTGCTCTTCGACGGTGAGGACATCGTCAACGTCCCGCCC
>CAYPLM010000162.1:0-4005 GCA_964411575.1 uncultured Oscillibacter sp.
GAATGAGGTCAAGAAACAGCATGCCGCGCCCGACATAGCGCTTGGCGATGGACACCACCAGACGCAGGTTCGCCTCGGCGAGCTTCTGCTTGGCTGTGTCGCCGCGCTTGATGAGCTTGTTGAGCGCCGCGCGCTCCACCTCGGTGAGTGTGACGACGAACGCCTCCTCGCCCTCCTCCTCTGCACCGCTCTCGCCGGTGAGCAGCTGGCGCAGGTCGCTGCGCGCCTCGCGGCTGAGCGCCTCGCCCGCATCAATGGCCGTGAGCAGCTCCTCGGCGCGGTTGCGCGCGTTCATCTGCGTGGCCAGCGTGATCTCCTCGTCCGCCGACAGCAGCGGCACCTTGCCGATCTCCTTGAGGTACATGCGCACCGGGTCGTCAATGGAGAAGCTGTCCACCAGCTCGTTGGGGTCGACAAGCGCCTCCTCCTCGATCTCGGCGATCTCCTCGAGCGGGGGTTCCACGTCGTCGTCGAGCGTGAGCTCCACCGCCGTCTCCGTCGCGATGTCGATGGACAGCGCCTCGAGTGAGTCGTAAATGCGGTCCATCTGGTCGCCTTCGAGGTTCATCACGTCCAGCACGTCCATCAGCTCGCCGGACTCGAGCTTGCCCTTCTGCTTGCCCTTGGCAAACAGCTCACGCAGCTTTTCACTGCCGCGCAGCAGCGCTGCGGCGGGCAGCTTGTCGATCACCTTATCCTCAAGCGGGGCGGGCGGAGCCTTGCTTTCTTCCTTTTTCTGCCTTTTCTCGGCCTCCTCAGCCGCGGCCAGCAGCGCGTCAGCCTGCGCTTCCAGCTCTTTGGGGGTAAGTTCCTTAGCCATTTTGCTTTCCTCCGTATCCCGATTTGTTTTTGTATTTCTGCGTGGCGGCGAGAAGGGGATCCTCACCGCTGCGCTTTTGTGCTTCCTCGTGTATGACATGGATGTAATCGCGCAGCGCCTGTGCCGCGTTTTTCATCGACTCCGGCTTTTGCAGCAACGCCGTGAGGCGGCTGAACTCCGCCGGGGTGAAGCTGCCCTGCAGCGCCGCCGGCTGCACGTTGCCCGTCCGCGCGCGCTGCGCCCACAGCGCCGTGAACAGTCTGCCGAGCAGCGGGGAGGAAAACTCCTCCTCTGTCAGCGGCGGCACGTCGCCAAAGAGGCTGTCGTCCTGCACCAGAAGGCGCACCACGCCCTCCTCGGCCAGAGCGGAGCGCACGTTTGTATAGCGGTTTTCGCGCTCGGGCGGCTGTGCGGCGGCCGCAGGGCTGAGGCTGCGCCTCTCCTGCTCGCGCTTTGCGGCCTTGCCCCGGCGGGCATAGGCACGCGACACCTCGCTGCGCAGCGCCTCGGCGGTGAATCCGGCAGCCTCGGCGGCGCGCACGGTATACACCTCGCGCTCCACCGCATTGGGCAGCGTGGACAGAAACTCCGCCGCCGCGCGGGCATATTCGATGCGCCCGGCATCATTTGTCAGGTCGAACTGCGCGGCAAGGCGCGCCATGCGGAAATCGGTGCCCGTCTCGCTGCCCGAGAGCAGATTCTCGAACGCGTCCGCGCCGCGGTTTTTGATGAAGTCGTCGGCGTCCTGCTTGACGCTCTGCCCGTCAACGATACGGTTGGGCAGCTCGAGCACGCGCACCTTAAACTCGCTGTCCTTGAGCAGCTCGAGCGCCTTCTGCGTGGCCGTGCGCCCCGCGCCGTCGTTGTCGTAGCAGAGGATGAGCTCCTTCGTGTAGCGCCCTAAAAGGCGCAGCTGCTCGTTTGTCAGCGCGGTGCCCATGGAGGCGCAGGTGTTGTCAAACCCGGCCTGATGCAGCATCACCACATCGATGTTGCCCTCGACGAGAATGATGCCGCTGCGCCTGCTCTTTTTGGCGAGGTTAAGCCCGTAGAGCGTGCGGCGCTTGCTGTAGACCGCCGTTTCGGGCGAGTTCATGTACTTTGCGCCGGGGTCGTCCTTGGAAATGATGCGCCCGCCGAAGGCCACCACGTCGCCCCGCACGTCGATCACGGGGAACATCAGCCGGCTGCGGAATTTGTCGTACAGGCTGCCGTTTTTGCCCTGCACCACCAGTCCCGCGCTCAAAAGCTCGCTTTTGCTGTAGCCCTTTTTCGTCATCGCCTGCAAAAGGCCGTCCCACTCGTCCGCCGCCGCACCGAGGCCGAAGTTTGTGGCATTGCGCGCGGTGATGCGGCGGCTGTTCATGTACGCCTGCACACGCTCGCCGCGCGGAGAGTGGAGCGTTTCGTAAAAGTAACGTGCCGCGTCGCGGTTGAGGGCGAGCAGACGCGCACGGACGCGTTCGCCGTCGTCGCCCTCGCTCTCGGGCACTGCCATGTTGGCGCGCCGGGCGAGAAAGCGCACAGCATCGGTAAAACTGAGCCCCTCTTCCTCCATGACGAACTGCACGACGCCTCCGCCCTTTTTGCAGCCGAAACAGTAGTACATCTGCTTGTCCGGCAGGACGTGGAAAGAGGGCGTTTTTTCGTTGTGGAAGGGACAGCAGCCCCAAAGGCTCCCGCCCCGGCTGGTAAGCGAGACATAGCTGCCCACCACGTCGACGATATCGCTGCGTGCCAGCAGCTCGTCCAAAAAGCTCTGCGGAAACATCGTGCCCTCCTCTCCGGCAGCTGCGCCGCCTGCTTTCCTGCATGAGTCTTATACGCAGCGGCCTCGGAGTTTCCTTCTTTTTTTCGCAGTTTTTTCAAAATTTTTTAAAGAAGCGCTCGCTCCTGCACATCCATTGTCCCATGCGGCATCATTCGCCCCGGTAGACTGGCTCCTGCAACGGCTAAAGCACATATGCTGAGGCAGGAACGGGTTTTGAGGAGGGCTTTTTATGGAAGCTTATTTCTTTTTGGGTGCGAACAGCGGCGAGGGCTTTTTCAGCCTCTACGACCAGCTCACCGGCGGCGCGCTGCGCGACCTTGTGATTCTGAAGGGCGGGCCGGGCAGCGGGAAGTCGAGCTTTATGCGCCGCATCGCCCGTGCCATGGAGGCACGCGGCGGGCAGACGGTGTATGTAGGCTGCTCGGGCGATCCGCAGTCGCTGGACGCGGTGCTTTTCCCCGCCGTGCGCGCCGCCGTGGTGGACGGCACGAGCCCCCATGCGCTTGAGCCGCGCTACACCGGCGCGGCGGAACGATACTGCGACCTCGGGCGTTTTTGCAGCGTGGCGGGCGCGCAGCGGCAGCGCGCGGAGATCGTGCGCCTGAGCGATGCATACCGCGCGTCCTACACCGAGGCGTACCGGCTGCTGCGGGCACTGACGGCGGTGGAGGACGAGCAGCGCGCCCCGGTACAGCGCGCGTTTGACACGTCCTCCCTGCTGCGCCGTGCGGAGGGCATCGCCGCGCGCGAGCTGCGTGGGAAGGCCACACCCGGCGGCACGGTGCAGCGCGCGTTTCTCGGCGGCGTGACGCACGAGGGGCGGCTGGTGCGCTTTGACACGGTGCGCACGCTTTGCCCGCGCGTCTATGTGCTGCAGGACAGCTTTGGCCTTGCCGCGCCGCTGCTGGAAACGCTGTGCAGCGCTGCCCTTGCATGTGGTGAGCACGTCATTCTCTGCCCCGACCCACTGCGCCCCCAAACGCCGCAGCATCTTCTGCTGCCGGGGCGCGGACTTGCGTTTGTCACTGAACAGGAGGGGCTGCGCTGGGATGAAAAGCCCTACCGGCGGCTGCGGTTGGACACAGCCGCAAAGGGCGCGCTCAGCCGCGCCGAGCGGGCAAAGCTGCGCTTCATCCGCCGCGTTTCCCGCGCGCTGGAGGGCGAGGCCGTGGACGCGCTGCGCCGCGCCAGGGAACAGCACGACACACTCGAGGCGCTCTACAACCCTCTGATGGACTTTGACGGCGTGTACGCCCTCGCCGACGAGGAAGCCGCGCGCTTCAGCGGATATCTTACCTGAAACGAACGCAGGAGGGGCGCTCTGCCCTCCTGCGTGAGACTGTCAAAAAACCGGCTGACGCCGCTTTTTTGAGAAGGCTTGCAGCCCGCCGCAGCGCACTCGCGCGATGCGCGA
>CAYPLM010000163.1:0-3948 GCA_964411575.1 uncultured Oscillibacter sp.
TCCTGCTTGTTGCCGAAGCCGCCGCCGATGTAGGGCTTGATGATCTGGATGTCCGACCACGGCCGCCCCAGCGCCTGCCCGACCACGCGGCGGATAATGTGGGGGATCTGCGTGGACGAGACGACCACGATGCGCCCGTTCTCCTCGTAGGCAAAGCAGCCGTGGTTTTCGATGTGGCAGTGCTGCACGGTGGGCGTGTCGTACCAGCCCTCTACTTTGATCAGCCCCGGCTCCTGAATGGCCTGCGCGTAGTTGCCCTTGCGGATGTCAGTGTGCTTGAGCACGTTGTCAGGGAATGCGTCGTGGATGGTGGGCGCGCCGGGCTGCATGGCCTTCTGCACGTCCAGCACAAAGGGAAGCTCCTCGTACTCCACCTGCAGCGCACGCACGCCCTGCATGGCGCTCACCTCGTCCTCGGCGATCACCACGGCCACGTCATCGCCGTAGTAGCGCACATGGCGGTTGAGCAGATTGCGGTCGGCCACGTCCTGATGTCCGGGGTCCATCGACCACGGGTGCCCCGCCGTGGGGAAGCAGTGCTGCGGTACGTCAAAGCATGTGAGCACCTTCACTACGCCCGGGATCGCCTCCGCCGCCGTCTTGTCCACGGACTTGACAAAGCCGTGGGCGATGGTGGAATGCTTGATGCGCGCATACAGCGCCCCGGCGGGCATCCTGTCCTCATAGTATTTGGTACGCCCCGTTGCCTTGTCGAAGGCGTCGACACGAACCACTTTTTTGCCTACGTCACTCATAACCTGAGCCCCTCCTTATAAAAAGAGATCAATGATCTTTGGAACACTTGACTTGTGCGGGGGAAAACGGTAAACTCTGAAAAAACGAAAGGAAGCGATGTCTATGAAATTCGGCTGCCTCGTCATGGCGGCGGGAAACGCCAGCCGCTTCGGCGCAAACAAGCTCACCGCCGCGCTCGGCGGCGAACCGCTCATCCGCCGCACGCTCGCGGCCATCCCCGCGCAGGCGCTCGAGGCCGTGTGCGTCGTCACGCAGTACGACGACGTAGCCGCCCTCGCCGGGGAATTTGGCTTTGCCGTGCTGAAAAACGACCGCCCGTGCGACGGCGTGAGCCGCACCATCCGCATGGGGCTTACGCTACTGCAATCCTCCTGCGACGCGGTGCTGTTTCTCGTGGGCGACCAGCCGCTTTTGCGGCAGGAGACGCTTCTGCGCCTTTTAGCGCAGGGGGACGAGACGCACATCGTTGTCCCCGTCGCGGGCACACAGCGCGGCAACCCCTGCCTCTTCCCCCGGAAATACTACCCCGAGCTTCTTGCGCTCGAGGGCGACCGGGGAGGGCGCGCCGTCATCCGGCGGCACGAGGAGGCGGTGCTCCCCGTAGAGGTGGACGCGCGCGAGCTTTTCGACGTAGACACGCCTGACGCGCTCGCCGCGCTCAGCTAACGGTCAGCTCGCCGCGCAGATCCTGCTCCATGGCAGCCTTGATGTGCGCGGTGTCCCAGCCGAGGCTGAAAAGATAGATCAGCTTTGTCAGCGCCGTCTCGGTGGTCATGTCGCCGCCGCTGACGGCGCCCGCTTTTTTCAGCGCGCTGGACGCTTCATATGCGCCCAGCGACACCGAGCCCTGCGGGCACTGCGAGCACACCGTCAGCACCGCACCCCCGGCATAGGCGCGCTGGATGATGGGCAGCAGTTCGCTGCCGCCGCCGGGGATGTTGCCCGCGCCGAAGGTCTCGATGACGATACCGCGCAGGCGCGAGGTGAGGATGGGCTCGAAGAGGTCAAACTGGATGCCGGGGAAAATTTTCAGCACGCCCACAGGCACATTTTCCAGCGTTTGCAGATGAAACGGCGCGTCGCTGCGCCCGCGCAGCAGCTCCTCGCTGTAGCGCACGCTGATGCCCGCCTCGGCCAGCGGCGCGAGGTTGGGTGAGGTAAAGGCCAGAAGGCCGTCGGCGGAATACTTCGTCGCACGGCAGCCGCGCAGCAGCTTACCGCCGAAATACAGGCACACCTCGCATGCCCGCCCCTGCCCGGCGATGAGCACGGAGGTGACGATGTTGTCGCGTCCGTCGCTGCGCAGCTCACACAGCGGGATCTGCGAGCCGGTGAGGATGACGGGCTTGTCGAGATTTTCGAGCATGAAGGAAAGCGCGCTTGCCGTGTAGGCCATGGTGTCGGTGCCGTGGAGGACAACAAAGCCGTCGTACTCGGCATAGTGGTCGGCAATCACGCGCGCGATCTGGTTCCACTCGCGCACGGTCATGTCGGACGAATCGAGCAGCGGCGAGAGCTCGAGCAGCGTCCACTCCGGCAGCTCCGGCGCGCGCAGGTCGGGAATGTCGGCAAGCTCACGGCGCAAAAGCCCGTCCTGCGGCGCGTAGCCGTTGGGACTGCGGGACATGCCGATGGTCCCACCGGTATAAATGATCAGAATATGCTTTCTCATGACGTTCCTTTTCGCTCGTAGGGCGTATTTTTCAGGGGAAGCACGTTGCGCGCCTCGCCGTCAAGGCGGCGGTACGCGTCAGCAATGGCGGGCGCGGTGGGGATCGACGTGATTTCTCCGATGCCAATGGCGCCGTTGGCCATCGAAAGCCCCGGCTTATCCACCACGATGGCCTTGATCTCGGGGATCTGGTTGGCGCGGAACAGCCCCAGCGTGCCGTATTTCGCCGTGGGGCGACAATTTTCGTCGATGGGATAGCGCTCGGTGAGGGCGTAGCCCATGCTCATCACCACGCCACCTTCGATCTGCCCCTCGCAGGAGAGGGGGTTGACGGCCTTGCCCACGTCGTGCGCGGCGACCATCTTCTTGATGCGCCCAGTCTCGCGGTCGAGCACGCAAAGCTGCGTGGCGTAGCCGTAGGCCACATGGCTCACGGGGTTGGGCACGTCTGCGCCAAGCTTGTCGGTCTTGGCGAGGTATTCGCCGTAAAACTCCTGCCCGCGCAGGTCGGAAAGCGTCCTGCCATCCATTGCCTCCACCAGCTTTTCGCACGCGCGGCGGCACGCTTCGCCCGTCACCAGCGTCTGGCGCGAGCCGGAGGTGTCACCCGAGTCGGGGGAGATCCATGTGTTGCTGCGCTCGTAAACGATGTCGCTGCGCTTGAGGTGCGCGTTTGTCACCACCATCTGCACCAGCACCGTGCCCAGCCCCTGACCGATGCACGACGCACCGGAGAAGATGTGCACCTTCGCGTCCTCGCCCACGATCAGCTTGCAGCGCCCCCAGTCGGGCAGACCTACGCCCACGCCCGCGTTTTTCATCGCGCAGGCAAGACCCACCGGGTCGCCGTTTTTCACGGCCTCGTCGTAATAGGGCTTGACGGCCTCGAGCGTCTCCACCAGCCCTGTCTCCGGCCCCACGATCTGCCCATTAGGCAGCACCTCGCCGGGGCGGATGGCGTTGCGCAGGCGAATTTCCCACGGGGAAATGCCCACAAGGTCGGCCATGCGGTTGAGAAGGCTTTCGGTGGCAAAGCAGGTCTGCGTCACGCCGAAGCCGCGAAACGCGCCGGCCGGGGGATTATTGGTGTAATACGCGCGCCCCTCGATCTCAAAGTTTTCATAGTGGTACGGCCCCGCCGCGTGCGTACACGCGCGCTCAAGCACAGGCCCGCCGAGGGAGGCAAACGCGCCGGTGTCAGACGTGACGCTTGCCTTCACACCCTGGATCACGCCGCGCTCGTCGCAGCCCATGGTGAAGTCCATCTTCATTGAGTGCCGCTTGGGATGCACCAGGATCGACTCGGCGCGGCTGAGCTTCACCTTCACCGGCACGCGCGCAAGATACGCGATGAGCGCCGCATGATGCTGCACGGACATATCCTCTTTTCCGCCAAAGCCACCACCGACGAGCATGTTCTGCACCTGGCAGTGCTCATAGTCCACGCCCAGCATCGCCGCGCACTCGTGCATGGTGGTGTGCGCGCTCTGGTCGGTGGTCAGCAGCTTCACGCCGCCGTT
>CAYPLM010000164.1:0-3912 GCA_964411575.1 uncultured Oscillibacter sp.
CCATGATCAAGGACGGCCTGTGGGATGCGTTCAACAACTACCACATGGGCACCACTGCCGAGAACATCTGCGACGTGTGGGGTATCACCCGCGAAGAGCTCGACGAGTTCGGCGTCAACTCCCAGCTCAAGACTGAGGCTGCCCAGGCCGCCGGTAAGTTCGACGATGAGATCGTCCCCGTCCCCGTGAAGGTCAAGAAGGAGATCGTCGAGTTCAAGCGCGACGAGTTCCCCCGCGCGGGCGCTTCCATGGCCGGTATGGCCAAGCTGCGCGGCGCGTTCCCCGTCGGCCCCGAGGGCGTTGAGGACGAGATCGTCCACACCTTCGAGCCCACCGGCATCCACGAGGCTGACACCCGCAAGCATGTCCAGCGCGTCACCGCCGGTCAGGCTTCCGGCATCAACGACGGTGCTGCCGCCATCGTGCTCGCCAGCGGCGAGGCGGTGGAGAAGTACGGCCTCAAGCCCATGGCCAAGCTCATCGGCTGGGGTCAGGGCGGCGTCGACCCCAAGATCATGGGCGTGGGTCCCGTGCCCGCTTCCCGTCAGGCTATGGCCAAGGCCGGCGTGACCATCGAGGACATCGACCTGGTCGAGGCTAACGAGGCGTTTGCCGCGCAGTCCATCGCCGTTGCCCGTGAGCTGGGCTTCGACATGAACAAGGTCAACGTCAACGGCGGCGCCATCTCCATCGGCCACCCCGTGGGCGCTTCCGGCGCGCGTATCATCGTCACGCTGCTGCACGAGATGATGAAGCGCGACGACGCGAAGAAGGGCCTTGCCACCCTCTGCATCGGCGGCGGCCAGGGTGTTGCCACCGTGTTTGAAAAGTGCTAATTCGATCGACTGATCTAAGAAGGAGCGGCCTGAGGCCGCTCCTTCTTTTTTGTTATGCAAAAATGTTTCGCACAGGTGTTGCAAAGCGTTGGTTTTGTGGTATACTGGTGTGTGGTTAGACCAGACCACTTTCAATACAGGAGGGTATTTGATATGCAGGCAAAGACATATGACGTCGTTGTCGTGGGCGCGGGCAACGGCGGGCTCAGTGCAGCGGCCTATCTTGCCAAGGAGGGCAAGAAGGTGCTGGTGCTGGAAAAGCACAATCTCCCCGGCGGCTGCGCCACGAGCTTCCGGCGCGGCGCGTACGAGTTCGAGGCCACGCTGCATGAGATGTGCCAGATGGGGCGCGGCGTTGAGGGCGAGCCGCGCGGCGCAGTGCGTGCGCTGCTCGACGGCTACGGGCTGGACGTGGATTGGGTGGCGATCAACGAGGCGTTCTGCGCCGTGGCCACCGACCCGGAGAAGGGCTTCAACGTGGAGATGCCCGTGGGCGTGCAGGCGTTCATCGATGAGATGGAGCGTCAGGTGCCCGGCAGCCGCGAGTCCATCACCAACGTGCTGGAAATGGCGCGCATGCTCGAAGACGGCGTGAACTGGCTGGGCGAGCGGCACAACCACCCCTCGCCGCTGGAAAAAGTGGTGATGCTGGCAAAGTATCACGACCTGATGAAGCTCGTCCCGCAGGACGTGGAAACGGTGCTCGACCTTGTGGGCATGCCCGAAAAGGCGAAGAACATCTTTGAGTCGTACTGGACGTATATCTCCGCCGACTCAACGAAGATGTCGTTTGCGGTGTATGCGTACATGACATATGTGTATCTCACCCACAAGCCGTGGATCGCCCGCAACCGCAGCCATGAGATCTCGATGGCCTTTGACAAACGCATCCGCGAGATGGGCGGCGACGTATGGTACAACACGGAAGTGAAGAAGATCGACGTGAAGAACGGCGCGGTGCACGGTGTGGTGCTCTCCGACGGCAGCTACATCGCCTGCGAGCGCGTGATCTCCAACCTGATGCCGCATGTGGTGTTCGACCGCATGGTCGACCCCGCCGAGGTGCCCGAATACGACCGCAAAGCCATGAACGCGCGCAAGCTGGCGCAGGCCTGCGTGACCGTGTATCTCGGCCTCGACGCAAGCGCCGAAGAGATCGGCCTCAAGGGCTACGACACCTTCATGCGCGAGGATCCCAACAACCACAACCAGTACGAAACCTCCGACCGCATCGAAACGCACAAGGACATCACCGTCACCGTGCTCACCAACGCCATTCCTGATGCGGCAGGCGAGGGGCGCGCGTTTATCCAGTTCTCCAAGTTCTACACGGAAGACCCCTTCAAGGATGTCACCGAGGAGAATTACTTTAAGATCAAAGACCGCATCGCCCGCGAGTGCGTGGAGCGCTACGAGGCCGTCACCGGCTGCGACCTCCAGAGCCACATCGAGGAGATCGTGGTCGCCTCGCCTGTCACCTGGGCGCGGTATCTGGGCACGCCCAAGGGCGACGTCTACGGCTACGAGCCGCACACCTGGGACGGCATGTTCCCGCGTGTGCAGTCCGGCACGGCGAACCTCGGCTACACGATCAAGGGGCTGCGCTTCGTCGGCGGCCACGGCACGCAGATGGACGGCTACAGCCAGGCGTATATGTCCGGCGCAGAGCAAGCGCGCTATACGCTGCTCGATATGAAGGAGGGCAGATAAGATGAAATACCATTATGATAAAAAGCTCCTCAAGAGCCTTGGCGTGGGCGCGTTCCTCGGTCAGGTGAAGCTGCGCGAGAAGATGATCGCGGCGGCGGACGACAAGCCCCCCGTGTCCATCTACAACGCCAATATCCTCGCCAAAAAACTGCATCCCAACGTGCAGCACGCCGTGGTGTCCGAGGTGATCGACCACGACGCCGCAGGCGCGAAGAGCTTTGTGCTCGTGCCCGACAAGGAGGCCGGGACGCAGCAGCTGGCCTACTTCCGCGCGGGACAGTACGTCAGCCTCGCGCTGGACATCGGCGCGGCGAAGCTCAATAAGCCCTACACCATCCGCTCCGGCCCGAAGGACGCGCTGGATGGTTCGTACACGCTTACCGTCAAGCGCAACGCCGTGGGCTACGCCTCCGATTTCATCCTCGACACATGGACGGTCGGCACAAAGGTGCGCCTCTCCGGTCCTCTGGGCGAGTTCTACCATCAGGAGCTGCGCGACGCGAAGCATGTGGTGGCGCTGGCGGGCGGCAGCGGCGTGACGCCGTTCTACTCCATGGCCGCCGCCATTGCCGACGGTATTGAGGACTTCGCGCTCACCATCCTCTACGGCAGCCGCACCTATGACACCATTCTCCTGCGCGAGGAGCTTGAGGCCGTGGCGGCGCGCGCAAACGGCAGGGTGAAGCTGGTGCATGTGCTCTCCGACGAGACGCGCGAGGGCTGCGAGACGGGCTTCCTCACCGCAGAGCTCATCAAAAAGTATGCGCCCGCAGGCGACTACAGCGTGTATGTGTGCGGCCCGAAGGCGATGTATCGCTTTATGGACACGGAGCTTCCCAAGCTGGGGCTCAAGACGCGGCGCGTGCGGCTGGAGGTGCCCGGCGAGTACGGCGACCCCAGCGGCGACGCGGCCTATCCCGCGGCGGCAAAGGGCAAGACCTTTACGATCACCGTCAGCATCCGCGGCGAAAAGCAGAGCGTGCCCTGCCGCGCCGACGAGACGCTGCTGCACGCCATGGAGACGGCCGGCATCCGTGCACCGTCCCACTGCCGCAGCGGCGAGTGCGGCTGGTGCCACTCGCGGCTGGTCTCGGGTGAGGTGTATATCCCCGACGACCACGACGGCCGCCGTCTGGCCGACAAGAAGTTCGGCTGGGTGCACCCCTGCCGTACCTATCCGCTGAGCGACGTGGAGCTGGACGTGCCCACCCTGCTGTAAGCAGACAGACCTGCTAAAACCAGTTTTTACAGAAAAAGAAGCGACCGTAGCTGCGGAGCGGTCCAATAAAACAGTATAACAAAGTTTTCGGGAAGCGGCATGAGTGATCATGCCGCTTTTCCGTTCATAACGTCATAGAGTAAATTG
>CAYPLM010000165.1:0-3897 GCA_964411575.1 uncultured Oscillibacter sp.
GCGGCGCGTTCGATGTGCGCGCGAGCGACATCAACGAGGAGATGAAGATGGCCGCAGCAGAAGCGCTGGCGGGGCTCATTTCCGAGGACGAGCTGAGCGCGGACTACATCATTCCCAAGGCATTCGACCCGCGTGTCGGCCCCGCCGTGGCGAAGGCGGTCGCCGAGGCCGCGAGAAAAAGCGGCGTGGCGAGAATTTGAGTCGGGCGCTACCCGCGTGATGAGGGCGGCGTTTCCTGCGCTGAGCGGAAAAGAGAGCAAGGGAGGATGAGAGAATGGATACCAGAATCGAACGTGATACCATGGGAGCGATCGCTGTTCCGGCAGACAGGTGCTGGGGAGCACAGACCCAGCGCAGTCTGGAGCACTTTAGGATCGGCGATGAGCGTCAGCCGGTGGAGATCATCACTGCGTTTGCTTATCTGAAGGAGGCGTGTGCCAAGGCCAATGAACAGGCGGGCAAGCTGACGGCAGAGCAGGCGGAGACGATTTCTGCTGTGTGCAGGGAGATCCGGGCGGGAAAGTGGGATGAGGAGTTCCCGCTCGTTGTCTGGCAGACCGGCAGCGGTACACAGACCAACATGAATGTCAACGAGGTGATCGCGCATCTGGCTGCGGGGCGGGGCGTGGAGCTGCATCCGAACGATCATGTGAACGCCTCACAGTCCAGCAACGACACCTATCCGTCCGCGCTTCATATCGCAGCGGTGCTGAGCGTGGTCAACGGCGTTATTCCGGCAGCAGAGAGACTGGGAACCGCGTTTGAAAGGCTTGCACAGGCGTATCCCGACCTGATCCGTATTGGCCGTACGCATTTGCAGGACGCGACGCCGCTGAAATTTGCTCAGGAGGTATCGGGGTGGTACGAGCTGGTCATGGCTCCTGTGCGGATGCTCCGGTTGGCGCAGGACGAGCTGTGTCGCCTTGCTATTGGCGGAACGGCAGTAGGTACAGGACTCAATGCCCCTAAGGGCTATGACGAAATGGTCTGCGCCCGACTGCAGGAGTTGACGGAGCTGCCCTTTGTTCCGGATGAGAATAAGTTCCACGCTCTGACGGCCAGAGATGCTCTGGTATTTGCACATGGTGCGCTCAAGGCGTTGGCGGCAAACCTGATGAAGATCGCCAATGATATCCGTTGGGAGGCGAGCGGTCCGCGCTGCGGCATGGGGGAGCTGTTTATCCCAGAGAATGAGCCGGGCAGCTCCATTATGCCGGGCAAGGTGAACCCTACCCAGTGTGAGGCGGTCACCATGGTGGCAGTGCAGGTGATGGGTAACGATACGGCGATCGGCTTTGCGGCCTCGCAGGGGAATTTTCAGCTGAATGTGTTCCTGCCGGTGTGTGCCTATAACTTCCTGCAGTCGACGCGACTGCTGACGGACGTTTGCGAGTCCTTCCGAATCCACTGTGTGGAGGGCATTGTGCCCAATGTGGAGCGCATGGAAGAAAACCTGAAGAACTCTTTGATGCTTGTGACCTGCCTGACGCCGAAGATCGGCTATGAAGCTGCTGCCCGCTGCGCGAAAAAGGCGCTGCGCGAGGGAAAGACGCTGAGACAGGCCACGCTGGAGCTTGCGCTTTTGACCGAGGAAGAGTTTGACGAGCTGGTCCGACCCGAGCGCATGGTGTAAGACGGACGACGACGGGAACCAGACGGTCATGCAAACAGCATGTGCGCGCCCTGACACAGGCTGTCAAGGAAAGCGGGAATTAATAAATATTCGAAGAAAACCGCTTGTTTCGGTTAAATCTGTTAAAATGTGTGAAAAAAGTGAGACCTCCCCCTCAAAATGTTGTGCAAGTTGGCTCTTGAATTCATAGCCCCTTAAGTCGTATAATCATACCACAAAAACGCAACAAAATGTTATTAATATACGGAGGGGCTCATTATGAGTAGCAAGGAATACAAAAAAATCGTTCTCGCCTATTCCGGCGGGCTGGATACCTCGGTCATTATTCCGTGGCTGAAGGAGAATTATAACGACCCCGAGATCATTGCGGTGGCCGGTAATGTGGGGCAGGAGGACGAGCTGGAGGGCTTGGAGGAAAAAGCGCTCAAGAGCGGCGCAGCCAAGTTCTATGCGCTTGATCTTTCGGCGGAAATGGTCGAGGAGATCATTCTTCCCTCCCTTCAGGCGGGTGCGGTCTATGAGGAGTACCTGATGGGCACGGCCTTTGCACGGCCTATCATCGCCAAGGCTCTGGTGGAGGTCGCGCAGAAGGAAGGAGCGGATGCCATCTGTCACGGCTGCACGGGGAAGGGCAACGACCAGGTGCGTTTCGAGCTGGGCATCAAGCATTTTGCGCCTGAGATGCCGATTATCGCTCCGTGGCGTGAATGGAGCATCAAGAGCAGGGACGAGGAGATCGACTATGCCGAGTCGCACCATGTCCCCCTGAAGATCAGCAGAGAGACGAACTACTCCAAGGATAAGAATATGTGGCATTTGAGCCACGAGGGGATGGATCTCGAGGATCCGTGGAATGAGCCGCAGTACGAAAAGCCGGGCTTTTTGGAAATGGGCGTTTCCCCCATTGACGCACCCGATGAGCCGACCTACATCACCATTGAATGGGAGCAGGGCGTGCCTGTGTCGCTGAACGGGGAGAAGATGAGTGCGGTCGATCTGATCTGGAAGCTGAACAAGCTCGGCGGCGAGAATGGCATCGGCCTTTTGGATATCGTGGAGAACCGACTGGTCGGTATGAAGTGTCGCGGCGTGTATGAAACGCCGGGCGGCACCATCCTCTACAAGGCACATGAGTATCTGGAGAGCCTGTGCCTGGATAAGATGACCGCACACAAGAAGCTGGAGCTGAGTGTATGCTTTGCGGAGCTTCTGTATAACGGCCAGTGGTACACCCCGCTGCGTAAGGCGCTCAGTGCATTCGTTACCGAGACGCAGAAGACGGTCACCGGTGTGACAAAGCTGAAGCTCTACAAGGGCAATATCATCAAGGCCGGTGTCAAGAGCCCCTACAGCCTCTATTCCGAGCAGATCTGCACCTTCGGGGAGAGTGACTATAACCAGAAGGATGCCACAGGCTTTATCAATCTGTGGGGTCTGCCTACCAAGGTCGAGGCTTTGCTGGAGCAGGGAAAGCTTTAAGTGGGCTATAGCCTTCCGGGTGAGAGTTACCGGGATCTTGCGGAAGGATGCGTGTTGCCTGTGCGCAGCGCGGTAAGAAAATATCAGCAGGCGGCGTCCTGCAAAATAAAAAAATGTTTAGAACGCGATGACATTTGCAGAGCGGGACGGAGAATTTCTTCGCCCCGCGTCTGTCGCGTTTCAAGGAAAGGAACAATGTATGAAACTGTGGGCAGGGCGCTTCCAGAAGGAGACGGACAGCGCGGTAAATGACTTCAACTCCTCCATCGCGTTTGACGCGCGGCTGTACCGGCAGGATATCGCCGGCTCTATCGCACATGCTACTATGCTGGGCGAGCAGGGCATCATCAGCGGGGAAGAAAGTGAACAGATCGTGGAGGGTCTGAAGGCGATCCTGGAGGATATTGAGGGCGGCAAGGTGGAATTCACCGTGGATATGGAGGATATCCACATGAACATCGAATCACTCCTCACAAGCCGCATCGGCCAAACCGGCAAGCGCCTGCATACGGCCAGAAGCCGCAATGACCAGGTGGCGGTGGACTTCCGTATGTATGTGCGCGAGGAAATCCGGGAGATCATCGGGATCATTCTGAATCTTGAAAAAGTGCTGGTGAAGAAGGCCAAGACGCACGCGGACACGCTGCTGCCTGGTTACACCCATTTGCAGCGCGCCCAGCCCTCTACGCTCGGACATCACCTGATGGCCTATGCCAATATGCTCAAGCGTGATGTGACCCGTCTGGAGGACTGCCTGGAGCGCATGGACGCGTGCCCCCTGGGTG
>CAYPLM010000166.1:0-3888 GCA_964411575.1 uncultured Oscillibacter sp.
CCACACCGTTGTGCGTGAGATACATGCCGACCTTCGCCGCCGAGGGGTCCGCCTTTGCCTCTTTGAGCCACGCGTCCAGAGACGGCGTGCTCTTTTTGCCCGACACTCCGGCGGCGCAGTCTGCCGAGCCGCCAGAGCGCAGCATTTCAATGCCGTGTGAGAGCGGTTCGAGCACCGCCAGAAGATTTTCCCGTGCGGCCTTTTCGCTGCCGGGCAGGTTGACGATGAGCGTTCTGCCGCGGATGCCGGCCTCGCCGCGTGAGAGGCAGCCGCGCGGCGTGATGCGCATGCTTTCGGCTCGCATGGCCTCGGGAAGCCCCGGCGTGCGCCGCTCGAGCACGGCAAGCGTGGCCTCGGGCGTGACGTCGCGCGGGGAAAAACCTGTGCCGCCGGTGGTAAGCACGAGCTCCACGCCCAGCTCGTCGGCGCAGCGGCACAGTTCGTCCTCGATCTGCGCACGCTCGTCCGGCACGATGGCCGTGTGAACGACCGTCCAGCCCCGCTCGGAAAGCAGCGCGCAGAGCGCCGGGCCACTGGTGTCTGTCCGCTCGCCCCGCCAGCTCTTGTCGCTGACGGTGATAACTGCTGCGTTCATTTCATTTCCTCCCGATGATAGTCTCCGTGCATGCCGCCGGTTTTTTCCAGCAGACGCACATCAGCGATAACCATGTCGCGCTGCACGGCCTTGCACATGTCGTACACAGTGAGCGCCGCAGCGGACGCCGCCGTCAACGCCTCCATCTCAACGCCTGTGCGGCCGTCGCAGGTGACGCGTGCCTCGATCTCCACGCTGCTGCGCGCCTCGTCAAGGCGCAGGGAGAGCGAAACGCCATCGATGAACACGGGGTGGCACATGGGGATCAGCGTGCTGGTGTGCTTGGCACCCATCACCCCGGCGATCTGCGCCACGGTGAGCACGTCGCCCTTTTTTACGCCGCCGCTTTGGATCAGCGCCAGCGTTTCGCGGCTGACCAGCACGCGCGCCCCGGCCACCGCCGTGCGGTGGGAGACTGGCTTTTCGCCCACGTCCACCATCCGCGCGCGGCCAGACGCGTCAAAATGCGTGAAATCCTTTTCTTCCATGTTCTATCCCCCGATCTGATTCATATCTCGCCCCGCGCCGCTACGTTCGGCGGCGGAGAGCGGCAGATGGCAGGCGGGCTTTGCGAGGATCGCCCGCGCAAGCGCGCCGCGCATGGCGGCAGAGTCCATGCCCTTGATGCAAAGCTCTTGTGCAGAGTGCAGGCACGGCTTCACCCTGCCGTCTGCGGTGATGCGGATGCGGTCGCAGCCTGCGCAGAAATGGTGGCTGACCGCGCTGATCAGCCCCACGCGCCCCTGCGCGCCGGGAAGGCGGTAAAGTCTCGCCACACCGCCGTCTGGCGTTTCGGGCACAAGCTCGGGCAGCGCGTCGAGCACCGCGTCGCACGGAAGATACGCCGCTGCGCCGAACGCCTCGCTTTGCGTCATGGGCATCAGCTCGATAAAGCGCACGTCCACCGGCCACTGCCGCGTCAGCGCGGCAAGCGCGCTGATCTCGTCGTCGTTGAAGCCGCCGATGAGCACCGTGTTGAGCTTGACGCGCGCAAAGCCCGCCGTAAGCGCCGCCTCGACACCGCACAGCGCCTGCGAGAGCGTGCCAATACGCGTAATGTGGGCATATTTTTCCGCGTTGAGCGTGTCAAGGCTGATGTTGAGCCGGTCGACGCCCGCAGCGCGCAACGGCGCGGCAAGCGCAGGCAGCAGCGTGCCGTTGGTGGTCAGGCACAGCTCATCGATGCCCTCCACCCCGGCACAGCGCGCGCAAAGCGAGAGAATGTTCTTTTTTATCAGCGGCTCGCCGCCGGTAAGGCGCAGCTTGCGCACACCCAGCGCAGCCGCAGCCTGCACGGCGCACACCATCTCCTCCTCGGTGAGCATGTCCTCGTGCCGCTTTTTGCACACGCCCTCTTCTGGCATGCAGTACCGGCAGCGCAGGTTGCAGCGGTCGGTGACGGAGAGGCGGAGGTAGGTGATCTCTCTTCCAAAGCTGTCTTTCATACGAAATCGAATTCCATCAATAGCGCCCGAAGGTACAATTGGGCCAGTGGCACGGCCGGCACATCTGGCACAACCCGCCGTCGCCCAGGCGGACAAGGTCGTCCTTTGTCAGAACGTCGCCTGTGAACACCTGCGGCAGCAGCACGTCAAAAATGGTGGTGGGCAGACTGATGGCCGCGCCGGGCACACCCAGAATGGCCACGTCCCCCAGGTAGGCAAGCAGCGTCATGTTGCCCGGCTGGGCAGGCACGCCGTGGCTGACAATCTGAGCGCCCAGCGCGCGGATGGCGGAGGGCGTGAGGTCGTCGGGGTCGACGGACATGCCGCCGGTGAAGATGAGCACCTGCGCGCCGCGCGCAAGCTGCCGCCGTGCCGTGCTGACGATCATGTCCAGCTCGTCGTCGCACACGTCCACACCCACCAGCTCGGATGGGTACTGCGCCAGCTTGCACCGCACCACGGGCTCGAACTTATCCTGAATGCGACCGTGGTAAATTTCGCTGCCGGTAATAATCACGCCCACCTTTTTGTGCTGATAGGGGCGAAGGTCGAAAAGCTTTTTCTCCGCACACAACGCCTCGGCGGCAAGTATCTGCGTCTCCTGCGTCACAAGCGGCACGATGCGCATGGAGGCAAGGCGCGCGCCCACCTCCACGGGGTAATGGTCGGGCAGGCACGAGATAGTAATGTCGCCGATGGTGTTGAGCTGGCGCAGCAGCGCCGTATCCACACGGAAAAGCCCTCGCTGCTCTGCCAGCAGCAGCACCTTGCCCTCGGACGGCTCGGTATAGTGTGCGCCGGGCACGCCCGCCATCGCCGCCATGCGGCGCGCGGCATCCTCCTCGTGAATTTCTCCGGCGTTTTCCTCCCAGACGAACACGGTTTTTTTGCCGTAGTCGAGAAGCTTTGGGACGTCCTCCTCGCGTATCACATGCCCGCGCCTGAACGCCGCGCCCTTGAAGCCGTCGTACATCGCCGTCACGTCATGGCACAGCGCCATACCCACCGCGTCTTCCACTCTGATCTTTTTCATCTATCCCTCCAGCGGCAGCAGCGCCGCGTTCGGCAAACTGACGATCAGCTCGTCGGCCTGCCAGGTTTTCCAGGTTTCCTTTTGCGTCTCCCAGCCGATGAGCGCGCTCTCCTCCCCCGCTCCCACGGGGCGCAGCAGCACGGTGACGGAAAACGGATTCTCCACCACCTCCGTCACGCGGCAGCGCAGGGCGTTTTCGCCCTCTCCGGGGCGCACGTCGTGCATGCGGATGCCCACATAGCGCGCACTTTCAGGCAGCGTGGCATCCGGCAGAGCCGCGCCCCAGTCGGCGGCGTAACAGCGCGCGCCGCGCTTTTCCAACGCGGAGATGTTCTTACAGCCGGTGAGCAGCGCGCCGGTTTTTGTTTTCGGCGCGGCAAACACGTCTTTTTTTGCGCCGCACACCTCCACCCTGCCGTTGTTCATCACCGCGACGCGGTCGGCCATGCGGTACACCTCGTCGCGGTCGTGCGAGACAAACAGCACGCTGCGCCCGAACGAGCGGATGACGCTGCGCACCTCCTGCTCCAGCCGGAAGCGCAGGTGGCTGTCGAGCGCGGAGAACGGCTCGTCGAGCAGCAGAATGCGCGGATCGGACACCAGCATGCGCGCCAGCGCCGTGCGCTGCTGCTGCCCGCCGGAGAGCTGATGGGGATAGTGCCCGGTCAACTCGCACAGGCCGAAGTCACGCAGCACGCGCTGCACGTTCTGCTCACGCTTTTCCCTGTCCGGCTCACGCTTTGCCCCGGCGCGGATGTTTTGCAGCACCGTCATATTGGGAAACAGCGCGTAGTTTTGAAACATCAGCCCCACGT
>CAYPLM010000167.1:0-3886 GCA_964411575.1 uncultured Oscillibacter sp.
TGCCGAAGAACCCCTTCGGCATGCCGTGCACGGTGACAGAGTCCTCCGGGTCGACGACCTTTTCGATATGGCGCCTCATATTTTCCTGAAAGGTGACGGCGGTGCTGAGGTCCGAGGTGCACTGGTGCCAAATCTTCATTCTCTCGTCCCGCCTTTCTTACACCATGCCAAACGCGGGGAAGAGCACCTGCGTGTACAAAAGCAGCAGAACCGAGACGATCACGGCCAGCAGCGTCCATGTCCCGATGACCTTGCGGAAGATGGCGCCCTCGCGTCCCATCAGGCCGACGGTCGTGCTTGCCGAAATGATGTTGTGCGGGCAGATCATATTGCCCAGCGCGCCGCCGGCATCCTGCGCCGCCAGAACGTAGCACTCGTTGATATTGAGAAGCGCGGCGGCCTCAAAGTTCATGCGGCTGAACATGACGATGGAGTTATACGCTCCGCCCGTAGCAAACGCACCCAGCGTACCAATGAGCAGGGAGATGACCGGGTAGAACACAGCGCCCGCATGCGTCAGCGCCTCGGAGATGTTTTTAAGCATGCCCGCATTCTGGCACAGCTTTGCCATGGAGAGCATCGCCAGCATGGTGATGACCGCAGGCAGCATCCCCTTGAAGGTCGTCCAGATCATCTTCGGCAACTCCTTCAGGCAGCCGAGGATGAGCGAGCCGATGATCAGCGCCCCAAGGATCACGGTGCCCACATAGGTCGTGTGGCCGTAACGGTTGAGCGTGTCAAGGCTGAGGAACATACGGATGGTCGGCAGGCCCACGAAGATTATGGCGTAGGTCGCAAGCGCTCTCCAGAGAGACGCGGCCTTGCCCGAAACCTCGCCCTGCACGTCCTCCTTCTTAAAGCGGAACTCCTCAGGCGTTTCGCCCGCGAAGCGCTTTGCGTAGAGCACGCAGGCGATGACGACCACAATACCCGTTCCCATGGCGATCATCTCAGGGCCGGCAAAGTACGCGATGCAGAAGTATGTGCCTCCCGCGATCAGACTGATGTAGAGAAGGAACTTTTTCATGCCGTGCAGCGCGCGCTTACCGAATGCGATGAGAAGCATGATGCTCGGAACGACCAGGCAGCACACCGCCAGCAGCATGGCGATGGCGATGGTCACATTCAGGTAGGTGACGCTCGTCACGTCCTCCACCAGCAGTACCGACGTCATGGCCGGCACGCCCACGCCGCCGAAGCACGGGGTCAGGCCGTTCGCCACCAGAGCAGCCGCCACGGCCAGCAGCGGATTCACGCCAAGGCTGACCATAAACGGCGCGGCGATCGCCGCCGGAGAGCCGGCGCCCGCAACGCCTTCCAGGAAGGAGCCGAAGCCGAGGCCCACCATGACGACCTGGATTCTTCTGTCGTCCGTGATGCCAGCGAGGAAGTTGATGATGGTTTTCAGCGCCCCGGTCTGTCTGAGCAACGTGAGGACGGTGATGGCCATACAGAGCATGAAGGAGGTCTGGAGCGCCGTCTTGACTCCGGCGGTCACAGAGCTGAACATCGCGGAGCCGTCCATACCGAAATACCAGTACGAAAGTGCCAGCGCAACTGCAAGCGAGATGGGGCCAACGATCTTGGCGGGCTTACTCAAAGCGCCCACGCCGACCAGAACGATCAGCAGCGGCAATGCCGAAAGCAGCAATGTCATGCGGTTCTCCCCCTCTCCGTTACAGACCCAGTTCCTTCATCCCGTTTACAAGCGATGCACAGGCGTTGTAGTACACCATTTCATCAATGCTGAACAGGACGATCTTGGCACCGAGCTCGATGTTGGCCTTGGCCACCTCCGGCGTGCAGGTGGGGAACGGCGTTGCAAGGACGTTGATGCCGTACTTTTTGGCGGAGGCGAGCACCTTTTTGAAGTCCTCGGTGATCCGGTCGGCGACCCAGTCCATTTTTCCGCCCTTTTCGATGAGGCACTGCGCATAGTCCGCGCGGCCAAACCAGATGGCATCGCAGTTGGGGTCGAGAACGGAGAGAATCTCGTCGATGTTGTCCACCGCGATCGGATCCTCGATCAGCGGCATGAGCATGATGTCCGTGCGGTTATACTCCAGATACTCGTCCCAATCGGCGGACGTATAGTGCGACGCGCGGATGGCCGGGCAGATACCGGCGATGCCGTAGGGCGGATACAGCGCCGCCTGCTTGGCGCGCAGCGCGTCCTCCCGCGTGTTGACGTGCGGCACAACAATGCCCTGCGCCCCCGCCTCCATGACCGTGCGGATGTCATACGGCGTATTCTCCTTCACGCGGCAAAGGCCGGTGATGCCGACGCTGTCCCCTGCTCGCAGGCAGTGCTGGATCTCATTGTAGCCTGTTTTCACATGCTCCATGTCGAGCATATAGTAGTCCATCCCGGCGTACCCGGTGATCTCCACCAGGTCGGGGCACGCGGAATAGATCTGCATGCCGTAGACCGGCTTACCTTCTCTGAGCTTGTCAAGCATCGGATTTGCTTTTTTGGAAAACATCTGAAGACCCCCATTAATAAATTAATCGAACAATCAATTTTATGAGTATTAATTGATTGCTCAATCAATTAATACCAGACTCCTTCTTCTTTGTCAAGACACATTTTCGCAAAACACTAATAATTGTATTATATTACCAGTTTTCGCCCTGCTTTTTTGTCATAATCGCCAAAGCGAAATTCTCTGTCCGCTCTCTTACCGCTGCGATATACCCCTCCCGCTTCTGCGCATCGTCCCACTCCTCCCAGTCGCGGACGATCAGGCAGTGCATGAAAAGTGGCGTAAACACGTCCATATAGAGGTTCCACGGATCCACCGGGCGGAGTTCGCCGCGGTCTATCCCCCGTTGGATAAACGTGACGAACCGATCCCGATAAGGGCTGCGGTACTTTTCGTTGATCTCGTTCATCATGTCCGGCCGCGCCTCGATGACCGAGACCGCGCAGATCAGAAGCTTTTTGATCTTTGCGTCGTTGAGCATGTTCAGAAAGCAGAGCTGGATCTGGAACAGGAAGTCTCTTAGCTCCATGTCGGCCGGAAACTCCTTCAGCGGCGGCATCGGCGCGTCGTACATGCACGCCTGAAAAAGCGCGTCCTTGTCCTTAAAGTAATAGTAAAGAAGCGCCGTACTCTTCATCCCGGCTGCAGCTGCAATATCCTTGATAGTCGTCGCGGCAAAGCCCTGCTGATAAAAGCAGTCGAGCGCATAGGCCAAAATCTCCTGCCGTTTTTCAAGGTGCTTGCTCTCTACCTTTGTCATCATAGCAACGTCTCCTGCAAAGCATCCCACGCCGGGCGGTCGTCGGCTCGGGATGCCTGTCTCCTCCATTTCATTGTGCTGTTTGCGGTTATTATACCATATCGCTGGAACAAAAAAAAGAACGCCGAAGCGTTTTTGTCCGGAATTTTTGCTATGCAAAAGCATAGCAAACTATGAAATGCGCCATCCTTTTGCCGCATTTCGTGGTGTGCTGCAGCGCATGAAGTTTTATGCAGGCTTTGCAGGCTGCACCATCGGCACAGCCTGCAAAGCCTTTTCGTGTTGCCTCTTCGGTTACAGCGCGGCGCGCAGCGCGTCCACGCGGTCGCACTTCTCCCACGCAACGCCCAGCTCCTCGCGGCCCATATGGCCGTAGGCAGCGAGCTGACGATAGATGGGACGGCGCAGGTCAAGGTCGCGGATGATGGCGCTCGGGCGCAGGTCAAATACCTTCTCCACGGCGGCTTCCAGCTTTTCGTCGCTGACCTTGCCGGTGCCGAAGGTCTCCACCAGCACGCTCACCGGGTGCGCCACGCCGATGGCGTAGGCCAGCTGCACCTGGCACTTGCTTGCCAGGCCCGCCGCCACCACGTTCTTGGCGATCCAGCGCGCGGCATAGGCGGCGCTGCGGTCGACCTTGGTG
>CAYPLM010000168.1:0-3840 GCA_964411575.1 uncultured Oscillibacter sp.
GAATCTCAACACTCGGACCAGCGGGCAAGTCCTTTGGGGCTTGCCCGATTTTTTTGTTCCCATCGTCCCGCCAGAGCACCGTTTGCGCAGGAGAGCTGCACGCAGCGCGCGGGGCACGGGCAGTTGACAGGGAGAATGTGCCGGTGATATAATCATTTCAAAAAAAGCGGCCTTTCGCGGCAGACTGCGCAATTGATGTGTTTTTCCGGGAAGGATTTCGGCGGCACGTTATCGGCTTTGCCGTCTACGACAAAGAGGCCGTGGAGTATCTGCTGTATCTCAACCTGAACATTGAGATCATTTTGTAAGGCGGCGATGCCTACGCTGCTGCGGCGAATCCCAGGACAGCGAAGCGGGGACGTATGGCCTGAGAGGCGGATGCAATAGCCATGTTTGAAGTTGCAAAACAGTTGGTGGAGGCAGCGGGAGGTTGAAGTCGATCCGCGGCCATTTGGTGTGTGGGTGCTCTGCTGAACGGCAGCATATGGGAGCCATCGTCGGTGTGGCAGGATGCACTGCCGGTCAACTTTACGAAACGGGGCCAGGCTCGTCGCCTGACCCCGTCATTTATGATAGAACCTTTTTCTGTACGTTTCCCACCCGGTCACGCGCGTGGGAGACGTCTCACCGCTTTTTCTGCTGCGCGGCGGCAAGAGCGCGCTCACGGCGGTGGAGCACCTCGTCTGGCTTCTGGCTGATCTCCCCAGCGGCACGCAGCGCCTCCTTGGTCATCAGCGGGCCCACCAGCTCGTAGATCAGCACAGAAAACAGCACGATTGAGCGCACGAGCGTACCGTCGCCCCCGCCCAGTCCCTGCGCCGTGACGCACATGCCAAGCGCCACGCCCGCCTGCGGGAAGAGCGTGATGCCAAGGTACTTCACCGTTTTCTCTCCGCAGCCGACTATGCGCGCGGAGAAGCGTGCGCCGAAGTACTTGCCGATGCAGCGCGACACGATATACACCGCGCCCACCAGCACCAGCGCGCCCTGCTTGAACACGTCCAGCTGCAAATCAGCACCGCTGATCACGAAGAACACCGCTAAAAGCGGCTGCGACCAGCGGTCGGCGCGCCCCATCAGATCGTCGCTGAGGGGGCAGAGGTTGCAGAACACCGTGCCGAGCATCATGCACACCAGAAGAGACGAAAAGCCCACCGTCACGCCGCCCACGGAGAACTCCACCTTTGCAAGCCCTACCGTGAGGAACACGAACGCAATGGTCAGCGACAGACGGTTGGTGTTGGAGTGGAACAGCGTTTCAAGCCATGTGAGCACCGCGCCGGCCAGCGCGCCGAGAAGAAGCGAGGCGACGATCTCCAATAGCGGCTCCACCAGCACCGAAACCACGCTCAGCGCCGACGAACCCATGGCGCGCGCCACGCCGAACGACACCGCGAACACCACCAGACCCACCGCGTCGTCCAGCGCCACAATGGGCAGCAGCAGGTCGGTCAGCGGCCCTTTGGCCTTGTACTGGCGCACCACCATCAGCGTGGCCGCCGGGGCAGTCGCGGCAGCAATCGCGCCCAGTGTGATGGCCGCCGGGGCGGAGAGCACCTGCGGCGCAGCAAGGTGGAACAAAAGAAGCGCCGCGTCCACGGCCAGCGTGGCGGTGAGCGCCTGTAAAATGCCGATCACGAACGCCTGCCGCCCGGTCTCCTTCAGCTGGCTGAGACGGAACTCACTGCCGATGGAAAAGGCGATAAAGCCCATGGCCACGTCGCTCAGCAGCGATACCTCGGCTACCGCATCGTAGCTGGAAAAGCCCAGACCGGGGATGCCCAGCCGCCCCAGCACGCACGGGCCGATCAGAACGCCCGCCACCAGAAAGGCGGTGACGTCAGGCAGATGCGGCTTGGAGAACGGACGCGTCATCAGAAGCCCTGCCAGAAGGGCAAAGGCAATATTCAGCAATGCAGACATAAAAAACACCTCACAAACAAATGCAGGACGCCCCGCGCCCTGAGCCTACGATGATAGTCCTTTTTTTCGCAAAAGTCAAAGGCGAACTGCACAAGATTCCGCTGCCGAAACCGAAAAAAAACGTGCAACCGGACGCGGAGGGGCAGGGCGGGCGAAGCGGGTTGCTCCAATTTATTCCGCCGTAAGCGAAGATTCCCCCTTGCAAAATGGGCGGAAAGCCCGTATAATACAAGTATCTAACTGTAAGGAGGATACCGTATGTCCTTTGTGAAGTATGAAGTGAACGGCGCGGTCGCCACGCTGACGGTCGACCGTCCGCAGGCGCTCAACGCGCTCAACGCACAGGTGCTCAGCGACATCAACGACGCGCTCGACGGCATCGACCTTTCCGCCGTGCGCTGCCTGATCGTGCGCGGCGCGGGAGAGAAGTCCTTTGTCGCCGGGGCAGACATCGCGCAGATGAAGGGGCTCAGTCAGGCCGAGGCCGAGGCGTTCGGCAAGCAGGGCAACGACGTGTTCCGCAAGCTCGAAACGCTGCCCATCCCCACCATCGCGGCAGTCGGCGGCTATGCGCTCGGCGGCGGCTGCGAGCTGAGCATGGCCTGCGACATGCGCCTCTGCTCCGACACGGCGGTGTTCGGCCAGCCCGAGGTGGGTCTTGGCATTACGCCGGGTTTTGGCGGCACGCAGCGTCTGGCACGCCTTGTGGGCGCGGGCATGGCCAAGCAGATGATCTTCTCCGCGCGCAATATCAAATCCGACGAGGCGCTGCGCATCGGCCTTGTCAACGCCGTGTACCCCATCGACGAGCTCTATGCCGCGGCGGAAAAGCTGGCCGGGCAGATTGCCGCCAATGCGCCTATCGCCGTGCGTGCCAGCAAGCGCGCCATCAACGAGGGGCTTGACCTTGCGATGGACGAGGCCGTGGTGGTGGAGGAAAAAGCCTTCGCCTCCTGTTTTGAAACGGCTGACCAACAGGAGGGCATGGGCGCCTTCCTCGAAAAGCGCAAGCACGCTCCCTTTACCAATCAGTAAGCAATTCCCCTTTTATAGATCGTCAACCATCCATTAATTATCTGTCAGGAGGAACAAAAACATGAAAGTTGCAGTTTTCGGCGCGGGCACCATGGGCAGCGGCATCGCGCAGGTCTTCGCCGCCAAGGGCCACACCGCCCTGATGTACGCGTCCAGCGTTGCTTCCGCGCAGCGTCACAAGGACAAGCTCGCCGCGTCGCTCCAGAAGCGCGTGGAAAAGGGCAAGATGACCGAAGAAGCCAAGAACGCCATCCTCAACAACATCCTCGTCGAGGAGAAGTCCGCTGCGGCTGATGCCGACCTCGTCATCGAGTGCGTGGCGGAGAACATGGCCACCAAGCGCACCCTGCTCGGCGAGCTGGACGAGATGTGCAAGGAGAGCACCGTGTTCGCCACCAACACCTCTTCTCTCTCCGTCACCGAAATGGGCCTTGGCCTTAAGCACCCCGTCATCGGCATGCACTTCTTCAACCCCGTGCCCAGCATGAAGCTCGTGGAAGTCATCCGCGGCGCCAACACCACGCAGGAGACCTTCGATTTCATCTACAAGCTCTCCGAAGAGATCGGCAAGCAGCCCGTTGAGGTCGCTGAGGCTCCCGGCTTTGTCGTCAACAAGATCCTCATCCCCATGATCAACGAGGCCATCGGCCTGGTCGAAACCGGCGTTGCCTCCGTCGAGGACATCGACAAGGCTATAATGCTCGGCGCGAACCACCCCATGGGCCCCCTCGCCCTGGGCGACTTCATCGGTCTGGACGTGTGCCTGGCCATCATGAACGTGCTCTATGAGGAGACCGGCGACAGCAAGTATCGTCCCGCCCTTCTGCTCAAGAAGATGGTGCGCGGCGGCCAGCTCGGCAAGAAGTCCGGCAAGGGCTTCTA
>CAYPLM010000169.1:0-3745 GCA_964411575.1 uncultured Oscillibacter sp.
TTCAAAGAGGATGCGCCGCAGCTCCTCATAGCTCCAGGTGTTCACCACATCGCGCGCGGTGAGCGCGGCGGCAGCGTCCATGCGCATATCCAGCGGCGCGTCGTGCTGGTAGGAAAAGCCGCGCTGCGCCTCGTCGAGCTGCGGGGAGGAAACGCCTAAATCAAACAGCATCCCGTCTGCACCGTCCAGCCCCAGCGCGTCGAGCACCGAACCAAGGGCGCTGAAATTGCTGTGCACCAGCGTAACGCGCTCTCTATAATCCGCCAGGCGCTCGCGTGCGGCGGCAAGCGCCGTTTCGTCGCGGTCGAGGGCGATCAGCCGCCCGGTGGTGAGGCGGCGCACGATCTCCAGCGAGTGCCCCGCGCGCCCGAGCGTGCCGTCAATATAGATCCCATCGGGGCGGATGGCAAGCGCCGTGAGGCACTCGTCCAGCAGCACCGGCTTGTGTCCGTAGTCCTTTTCCATGGCTTAGAAGAGGTCAAGCGCGGCCAGCGCGTCGTCCATGGCGAATGCATCGTCGGCTTTGGCCTGCTCAGCCGCCCAGCGCTCGGCGCTCCAGATCTCGGCGCGGTTGGCGATGCCGATGACCACGGCGTCCTTTTCCAGCCCTGCATAGGCGCGCAGCCCCTGCGAGAGCAGGATGCGCCCCTGCGCGTCGGGCGTGCATTTGTCGGTGCTGGCAAAGAAGCTGCGCAGCTTTTTCACCTCGCTGTAGGGTCGGTTTTTCAGGCTCTCGAGGAAGCGCTCCCAGTTGTCGCTGGAAAACACGCTCAGACAGCCGTCCTGCCCCCGGCAGACGTAAAACACATCGCCCAGCTCCTCGCGCAGACGGGCGGGGATAAACAGTCTTCCCTTGGCGTCGAGCGAATGCTGATACTGACCGGTCAAGCGCTTCCCCTCCCTTCTTTTCTGTGCGCAGAGCCGTTTTTAGAGAGGGCAAGCCCCGGCCCCCCTCTTGTTTTGGGGAGGCCGTCCGGCTTCTCTCTCGTCGCAGGGTGTGGAGAATAGCCCCACTTTTCCACACAGGGCACCACTTTTCCCCACCCTTGCTTTGAGTATACGAAATTCCTGTGGAAAATTCAAGTAGAAATTTTTTCCGCGATCCGCTTTTTTTCCACGTCTCCGTGCGCGTTTCGCGCTCCCGGTGAAACGTCCGTTTGATTTCCATAACAACAAAAAAAGAGGCCGCCACAACATCTTGTGGCAGCCTCCCGGAAAAACGCAAAATATGTTTTATGTTACCCTGCGGTCAAAATAAGCGAACGCCCTTTGTGCATTTTCACGAATTTTTCGTCAATTCTTTGTGCATTTTTTCAGCGCCCTCGCTCAGCTCCTCGCGGCGCTTCTGCATTTGCTCGGCAGAGGCGGCGCGGAAGCGCACACGGGTCTGCTGCACCTCGCCCAGCGCCATCTGTACGGCCTCCTCGGTGCGGCGCAGCACGTCTTCGGCGTAGTCGTTTGCCACGCGGTACATCTCGCGCGTGCGCTCCTCGGCGCGGCGGATCATCTCGTTGGCGCGGGTACGCGCAGCGGTGAGCACCTCGCTTTCGGACACCTTGGTCTTGGCATCCAGCTCGGCCTTTTGCAGCATGCGGTCCACCTCACGCTTGGCGTTTTCCACATACTCGTCGCGGGCGCGCAGAAGATCCTGCGCGCGCTTGAGCTCGGCGGGCAGCTGGGCGCGCAGCTCGTCGAGCAGATCGAGCGCCTCGTCGCGGTTGATGACGCACTTATCGCTGCTCAGCGGGGCGTTTTTCGCCTCGTCCACCATTTGATAGATCATGTCGATCAGATGCTGCACATCGTTGTTAGCCATCGTTGTTCCATCCTTTCACAAGTTCCGCAGCTGCCGCCGGCATGAAGCGTTCGAGCGGCTGGCCGTATTTGATCATTTCGCGCACCATGGTCGAGGAATAGTGCAGATAAGGCGCATCGGCGCAGAAGAGCACCGTGTCAAGCCCCGGGCAGAGTCCCTGGTTGATCAGGTACAGCCCCTGCTCCGCGGCAAAGTCCGTGCCATTGCGCACGCCCTTGACCAGCGTGTTCGCGCCTCGCGCGTGGGCATAGTCGACCAGAAGCCCCGTCCACAGCTCCGCCGTGACGTTTTCCAGCTCCTGCGTGGACGCGCGCAGCAGCGCAAGACGCTGCTCGGGCGTAAAGGTGCCGTGCTTTTCACCGTTGACCATCGCGCACACATACACATGCTCAAAAAGCCGCGCGGCGCGCCGCAGCACGTCCATGTGCCCGAGCGTTACGGGGTCAAAGCTGCCGGGAAACACCGCAATGCTCATGCCTCCGCCTCCCTCTGCCAGATCGTCACCTTGATCTTGCCATAGCGATAGTCGCGGTACACGCGGTAGGGCGCGGCAGGCTCGGGCAGCGCCTTTTCCAGCGCGCTTTCGGCCACGATCAGCCCGCCGGGGGCGACAAGATCGCCCTGCGTGATGCGCGCAAGCGCCTGTTCAAGCAGCCCGGAGGCATACGGCGGGTCGAGAAACACGAGGTCAAAGCGCGTCTGCGCGGAGGAAAGATAGCCCAGCGCGTCGCCGCAGAGCACCTGCGCGCGCCCGGCAAGGCCCGTGAGGGCGAGGTTGTCGCGCACCAGCTGCGCCGCCTCGCGGCGGCTGTCGATGAACACTGCGCGCTCCGCCCCGCGCGAGAGCGCCTCGATGCCCAGCTGCCCCGTGCCCGCAAACAGGTCGAGCACACGCGCGCCCTCCACGCTGAACTGGATGGCGGAGAATACGGCCTCTTTCACCTTGTCGGTGGTGGGGCGGGTGGCCTCGCCCTTCAGCTCGCCCAGCCGCCGCCCGCGCGCCGCGCCGGTGATCACTCTCATATCAGCACCTCTTTTCGCGGTTTTTTACCCTTTTCCTTATGGTACATAAAACCGCGCCATTTTGCAAGAGGGGAACAGCAGAAAATTTGCTCTTGTTATTTTGCGCGGCTTCGTATATAATATCAAAATGAGCGGATATTTCTGTCCGCTTGAGGAATACAACAACATCTTTTCAGAAAGGATGTCCGATTTTATGTTAAAGATCAGCAATGAGCGCGGCGAGATCCGCATCAGCAGCGCGGTTTTGTCCAACATCACCGGCGCGGCGGCGACAAGCTGCTTCGGCGTGAAGGGCATGGCCTTCCGCTCTATGACCGACGGCATCGTGCACCTTCTGCGCCGCGAGGCGATGAGCAAGGGCGTGGTGATCACCGCGCACGACGAGGGCGATATCTCCATCGAGCTGCACATCGTGGTGGAGCACGGCGTGAACATTCCCGCCGTCAGCCGCTCCATCATCGCGCAGGTGCGCTATCTTGTCACGGAAAACACCGGTGCGTGCATCCGCAGCGTCGACGTGTGCATCGACAGCATGACCATGTAATTCGGAGGAGAATCGCCATGAATGACCACATTACAGGAGCGCTGTTCAAGGAGATGATCCTCTTCGGCGCCGCATCGCTCGCTGCCGAGCAGCAGAGCATCAACGACCTCAACGTTTTTCCCGTACCCGATGGGGATACCGGCACCAACATGTGCCTGACCATGCGCGCCGCCGCCGACGCGCTGCGCCGCATCGACCCGCAGTCGCTCGAACAGGCAGCGAGCGTGACGGCCTCCGCCCTGCTGCGCGGCGCGCGCGGCAACTCGGGCGTGATCCTCTCGCTTTTGTTCCAGGGTGTCTCTAAAGGCTTCAAGGGCTGTGCCAGCGCAGGCGGCTGCACTCTCGCCTCTGCGCTGCAGGAA
>CAYPLM010000170.1:0-3654 GCA_964411575.1 uncultured Oscillibacter sp.
GGCTCACAGCCCGCCGCAGCGCACTCGCGCTGCGGCGGGCTGTGAGCTGCTGCAAAACACGCTTGCAGCAGCCCTGAAGTTCAAGTTGTCCCGAGCAGCCGTGTCTGCCGCTTGCTTATTTCAGCGCGGCGCCGTCGCAGAAGGCGCTGCCCACGCGCTCGCCGAGGACGTAGTAGGCGCGGTTCATACCGTCGTAAGTGATGGGGCGCAGCTTCGCCGGGTCGATATTCCCATCGGTGAGAACACTCTCATCGGCGCAGACATTGACGATCTCGCCGACCATGCGGCAGGTGTCAGGGTCGTAGCTGACGAGGCGGCACTCCACGGCCATGGGCAGCTCCTCGATCAGCGGTGCGTCCACATGCTCGCTTTTGACTGTGTGGAAGCCGGCTCGCGCCAGCTTGTCGGGCACGTTGTTGCCGGAAACGATGCCAACATAGTCGCAGGGGACGAGCGTGTCGGCCGTTGCCATGCTGACGGTGAAGGCTTTGCGCGCGAGAATGTTTTTCACCGTCTTGTGCCCGGCGCTCAGGCACATGGACAGCTCATTGCTCTCACTGATGCCGCCCCAGGCAGCATTCATCGCGTCGGGCGTTCCGGCTTCATCGTAAGAGGCGATGATAAACACCGGCTGGGGATACAGGATGGGCTTTGCTCCGAAATTCTTTCTCATGGTATGTTTCCTCCTTACCAGTTCTTTTTATCTTTTGTGCAGTCATGCTGCTGTTTGCGCTGCTCTACCATCTGCACGAACCACTCCACCATGGCCGGGTCGGTGTGCGAGAAGAAGCTGCTCTGCTTTTTGTCCAGCGCGGCGATGTCCGCCATGTCCTGTTCGTCGAGGGTAAAGTCGAACACGCGGAAGTTCTCCTCCATGCGCTCGCGGTGCGTAGACTTGGGGATGACCACGATGCCGCGCTGCAGATGCCAGCGTAAGATCACCTGCGCCGTGGTCCTGCCGTGCTTTTCGGCGATCGCTCTGAGCGCGGGAAGGTCGAACATGCCGCCGCGCCCCTCGCCGAACGGTGCCCATGCCTCCATCTGCACGCCGTACCTGTCGTGCCAGCGCTTCGCCTCGACCTGCTGGTTGTGCGGGTGCGTTTCCACCTGGTTGACCATGGGGCGAATGCGCTGGAAGCTGGCAAAGTCGACCATGCGGTCGGCGTAAAAGTTGGAGATGCCGATGGCGCGCAGCCGCCCCTCGTCGTAAAGCTCCTCCAGCGCGCGGTACGCACCGTAGGCGTCGCTGAAGGGCTGGTGCAGCAGGCACAGGTCGAGATAGTCGGTTTGCAGCTTGCGCATGGACTCCAGCACCGAGGCTTTGGCCGCCTCGTAGCCGTAGTGCTCAAGCCAGACCTTGGTGGTCAGAAAGATCTCCTCGCGGGCAATGCCGCTTTTGGCGATGGCCGCGCCCACCTGCTCCTCGTTGAAGTAGCTTTGCGCCGTGTCGATCAGGCGGTAGCCCACCTGCAACGCGTCGCTAACGCAGCGCTCGCACTCGTCGCGCGTGACCTGATACACGCCGTAGCCCAGCTGGGGCATTTTTACGCCGTTGCTGAGGGTAACAAATTCCATGTTTTGTCCTCCTTGCAGAAAATTCCGGTTTGTGTTATGATCATATCATCCGGTAGTCGCTACCGGTCAAGAGGTTTTTTGGAGGAATTTTTCATGTACACGATGAAGCAGACCTGCGAGCTGACCGGCTTACATTACGAAACGCTGAAATTCTACTGCAATCAGGGGCTTGTCCCCCGCGTCAAGCGCGACGGGCAGAACCGCCGCGTGTTCGACGAGCGCGACGTTGCCTGGATCAAAAGCATCTCCTGCCTCAAAAACTGCGACCTGAGCATACAGGAGATGCGCCAGTACATCGAGCTGTGCCGCCGGGGCGCGTCCTCCATTCCCGAGCGCAAGCTCTTTCTGGAGGAAAAGCGCCGCGCGCTTCTGGAAAAGCAGCAGCAGCTGCAAAACGCGCTGGACTACATCGACTGGAAGCAGCACTTTTACGACGACGTGCTCGCAGGACGGCAGACGTACTACAGCAACCTCGTCGACGACGAGACATAACGCTCCGCTGCTTTCACAAAAGGCCTCGCATCGGAAACAGGGAAAAGGAAAACGCCTCTCTTAGGTCGCCTGACACAAGAAAGCACCCGCCGTAAAAGGCAAATTTTGCGCGGCTGACTTTGCTGCGACGGCTTGACATACGGCAAGTATGCCTACGCCGCCGCGTCGCGTCACCGCACAAAATTTGCTTTTTTCCGGTGCGAAGCAGTTTTGCCAAAGAATGTTCGAGATGAAATCGGCCGAAAAAAAGCATCGCATGCTGACGCATGCGATGCTTTTTTTCGGTCGTATTTCAGCCGGACAGGCACGGGCAAAACCGTGTGTTTTCTTATGTCGGGCGGCCTTTTTGCTTATTCGATCTCCAGACGGCGGGCGGTGGGCACAGTCTCCACCTTCTTCGGCAGGGTCAGGCGCAGCACGCCGTCGGTGTACTGCGCGCGGATGGCGTCGGCCTGAATACCGGACACGTCAAAGCTGCGCGTGTACGAGCCGTAGCTGCGCTCGCAGCGCAGGTACGCGCCCTGCTTGTCCTTCTCCTCGTGCTCGCTGCGGCGCTCGGCGCGGATGGTCAGCGTGTCGGCGTCGAGGTCAACGTGGATGTCGTCCTTGTTGAAACCCGGCAGGTCAGCCTCGAGCAGGAAGCTGTCCCCTTTGTCCTGGATGTCGGTGCGGATCTCGCCGCCGTTTCCGAAAAAGCTGTTGTTCCAGAAGCTGCGCTCCATCTCCTCCATGGCACGGAAGGGGTCGTAGCTGCTCATGCGGTCGTTTCTGCGGTCATAAGGTCTGATAGCAAACATCATAAATTCCTCCTATATCATCCATACGGTGTGTTGTGGTTTGGAGCTCTTTGCTCCCTCTTTACGCGTCTTAGAATACGCGGAAATTGTGAACAAAACACCCTGTTTTTATGAACGGAGGATGAATTTTAGCACTCGACGCCAATGAGTGCTAATCACGCAGAAAAGGCTGCTTTTTGTGCGGGAATCTGGCAAATTTTCAATGCAGTCCCTGTGACACGGAGCGCACGGGCGGCGCTTACAGGGGTGAGGGCCGTCAAATTGAGAGAAAGGAGCACCACTATGGACGACAGCAGCATCGTCACTCTGTATCTCCAGCGTGACGAGCGCGCCATCCGGTACAGCGCGCAAAAATACGGCGGCCGCCTGGCCTAACGCCTCTCTCTTTTGCGCTTTTTAGAACTCCGCGTTGCCCACCGTGCGGGGGTGGAGCTCGACGTCGCGAATGTTGTTGACGCCGGTGAGATACATCACCATGCGCTCGAAGCCCAGGCCGAAGCCCGCGTGGCGGCAGGAGCCATAGCGACGCAGGTCGCAGTACCACCAGTAGTCCGCCGGGTTCATACCCAGCTCCTTGATGCGGCTCTCGAGCACGTCAAGGCGCTCCTCGCGCTGGCTGCCGCCGATGATCTCGCCGATGCCGGGAACCAGACAGTCGGCCGCAGCGACGGTCTTGCCGTCGTCGTTGAGGCGCATGTAGAAGGCCTTGATCTCCTTTGGATAATCGGTGACGAACACAGGCTTTTTGAACACCTTTTCGGTCAGATACCGCTCGTGCTCGGTCTGCAGA
>CAYPLM010000171.1:0-3625 GCA_964411575.1 uncultured Oscillibacter sp.
TATTTCGCGCGGTCTATTTTTTTGCGCCCTCGCATAGGGTAAGGCGTGGACACGGGGAGGGGAGCGCATGGAACGAAACAAACTGCCCGTCTGGCGCAGCGCGCTGTGCGGTGCGGCAGTGAGCATGGCGGTGTATCTGTTGGGATTGATGCTGTGGACGCAGTTCACGCTTTCCGATTTCGTCGGCGTGGAACGGATGCCCGCCGGCGCGCGGTTGATGATGGCGCTTGCGGCGGCGTGCGGTGCACTGCTGTGCCGCGTGCGCGGCGGGGGAGAGCTGCTGTCGGCGCTGGGCTTTTGGATGCTGGTGGTGCTTTCCGGGGCGGTGGCGTCCGGGGGCGTCGATCTGCACGCGGCGCTCTGGTCGGCGGCTGCGGCCTTCGGCGGCGCGCTGGCGGTTCATCTCCCGGCACGGCGTGGAAAAAGACGGCGGCGCAAGTCTGCGCGCGGTAAACATAAGCATCGAACACTATGAACAATTTGCACAAAAATGCCGCCGATGCTGCCGAAGGGCGCTTCCCGGCGAGCGGCAGGCAGGGGAGGGGAGCGCCCGAAATCTGGGTGGTCTCCCCGCCTTGCAGAACAAGATATTGTGCCGCACATGACGCGCAATGGTTCAGTTTCTTTGGTTAACATAATATTGTTTACATAATATTTTGACATAATTAACAAAACTTGAGAAAATGAGGAATTGCGCTTGCGAAATGAGGCCAAAAGGCTTATTATTAGTCTTGCTTCCCGCGCGCTCCTCACAGGAGGTACAGTGTGGACGGCATGAGGCGAAGGAGAAAACGCGCACGGTTTGTTGCGCTTGCAGCGGCTCCGTTGGATCAGCTGCTGCTTGCGCTGTTTTTTGTTCTTGGCGGGGCAGCGGGCGCCTCGCTTTCGCGGTGCTGCGGCGGCCAGCTGAGTAACGAGCTGAGCGCGTACATCGCGCTCTTTTTCGAGCTTGTGCCCCAGCGCGAGGTCACGATGCGTCTTTTATGGTGCACGGCGTCGGCCTACCTGCGTGCATCGGTGCTGGCCTTTCTGTGCGGGCTTGCGGCTTGTGGTGCAGCGGTGCTGCCGCTTTTGTGTCTGGTGCAGGGCTTTTTGTTTTCGTTTTCCGCGTGCTCCTTTGCTGCTGTGCTGGGGCGCGGGCAGTTTGGCGTGCTGCTGGCGCTGTTTTTGCCGCGCTTGTGCGTGGTGCTGCCGTGCACGCTGTTGCTCTCCGGTGCGTCGCTGCGTCGTGCGCGCGAGCTTGCTTCGGGACGTGCAAAAAGCGGAGCCGACTGGCTGCGCTTTGGTGTGTGTTGCCTTATTTTGCTGCTGGGATGTATGCTTGAGCTGCGGTTGCTGCCGCAGATTTTATCCGCGCTGAGCGGAGTTTGATTTTTGATGGAAGGGAGGGGTGTTCCTTGGCTGAGCTTCTTGCGCGCTACGAGACTTATCTGGCGGAGGAAAAGCACTCCTCCGCGAATACGCTCAGCTCCTACCTGCGCGACCTGCGTCAGTTTGCCGAGTATCTTGACATGACCGGGCAGGGTGCGCTGCAGGAGGCGCAGCAGGACACGATCTCAGCTTACGTTGCCTATCTTGGCACGCGCGGCAAGTCCGCCTCCACGATCACGCGGTCGCTGGCCTCGCTCAAGTCGTTTTACGGCTGGCTGATGGAGCGCGGCGAGATCGCGTCAAATCCGGCGCGCGGCGTGGCAGCTGCCAAGGCTGAGCGCCACTATCCCGAAATACTCACTGCGCGCGAGGTGGAGCTGTTTCTTGACCAGCCGCAGTGCGTCGATGCCAAGGGTTTCCGTGACCACGCCATGCTCGAGCTGCTGTATGCTACCGGCATCCGCGTGAGTGAGCTGATCGAGCTGAACGTGGACGACCTCAATCTCAGCGCGGGCTTTCTGCGCTGCACGGGGCGCGGTCGCGAGCGCATCATTCCGCTCTATCCAGCCGCCGTGCGCGCGCTGGGCGACTATCTGCGCGGCGTGCGTCCGCGCCTGATCGCCGACGAGGACGAAACGGCGCTGTTTGTCAACATGAACGGTGAGCGCATGAGCCGCCAGGGCTTCTGGAAGATCGTCAAGCACTATCAGGAGGCCGCCGGCATCACCAAAGACATCACACCCCACATGCTGCGCCATTCGTTTGCCGTGCACCTGCTGGAAAACGGAGCCGACCTGCGCTCCATTCAGGAGATGCTTGGCCACGCCGACATTTCCTCCACGCAGATATACACCCACGTTGTCAAAAACCAGCTCAAGGACGTGTACAAAAAAGCGCATCCGCGCGCATAACTGCAACAAAACGAGCACCGCTTCAGCCACGCTGAGGCGGTGCTTTTCTAAAGCTGATCACTTCACCGACCAGAGCGAGGAAAAACAGGCCGGGATGTAGACGGCCACGCAGGAGTTGCTCCTGCTTTACGCCTGCGGGGGATGCGCCGCCGTTGTAACGCTGCTGCTTGCCGGTGCCCTTGCGCTCGAGGCCGAGCAGGAGCGGCGCAGCTACACGATCCTGCGCGTGTCCGGCATGTCGCTCAGGCAAATGTGGCGGCGCGTGTTTGGCAAGGCGCTCTGGCGCAGCGTGGTTGCCGTTGCGGCGGGCTGGATGCTGTACGGCGTGTTCTGCGTCCATACGCAGCTTGCGCTCAGCGAGCTGACGTTCGCCGAGGCCGCACAGAACGCATGGAGCAGCTTCGCCTACTACGGCGGCGGGACGGCTTTTATCGTCGTTCTCTCTGCCGCTATACTGGAGGTGCTTCTGGTCGTGTCACTGCTGAGCAAGCGAGGGCTGAAAGAGAGCACGCGGCTGAAATGATCCTCTGGTCAGTCTGCACAAAAGGGGAGAAGCTTTCTTGTGCGCTCTGACGAAAGTGGTATGTGCACCTTGCACCGCTTTGGCTTTTTGCTATAATGGTAAAAACGCGGAAGGGGGAGAGAATGCTGAAGCACAAAAACCTTACGCCGGAAAGGGCGGCTGCCAAGTTTATCGCTTTCGCGGAAGAGGAGGGGAGGTGCAAGCTCAGCGGCGACACCGTGCGTTGCGAGCGCCTCAAGCGCCAGATGGACGCGCTGCTGCTGGAAATGCGGGAGGACAAACTGCTCACAGTGACGGCGCTCAAATGCATCATGCTCTCCTCCTCGCGCCGGGCGCGCAGCCTTGGCGCGATTGAGGCGCTGCGCCGCCACGTTCTGGTGGATATGGCGCTGCACACGTTGGAGGAAACCGCCCGCGCAAACGACGTTTTGGGGCTTGCCAGCCAACGGGCGCTGAAGGTGTGGAGCGGGGAGCTTCACTGGCAAACGCTTTGAAATCGCCGCAGAGAGGCCACCTGACATAAGCTGGCTGAATCGAAAAAACCGCCGACATGTGTCGGCGGTTCAGCGTGTCAAAAAGCCTCGCAGAGTTTCGCGTCCGCAGACGCGAAATATTTCAATTGTTTTTCCGGCGACATGCGCGTCGGAAAAACTCTTTTCAGCCTGCAAACGTGCGAGCGCAAAGCGCGAGTGCGCTGCGGCAGGCTGCAAGCTTTCTCAAAAAAGCGGCGTCAGCCGGTTTTTTGACAGCCTCGAAATAACCGCCGACATAGCTCGGTGCTCGTAAGACAGTAAAACTGAATTTTGTGGAACAGGCATGA
>CAYPLM010000172.1:0-3589 GCA_964411575.1 uncultured Oscillibacter sp.
ACACATACAGATTCCCGCTCTGCATGATGGCGGTGATCTGCGGGGCGTAGGTGTACGTTTTCAGGCCGAGGGCGTCTTCACGCTCGTTGATCTTCTGGGGGTTGTCCCCGTAGATCATGTTGGCGACGTTCCAGTGCGTGTCGGCTTGGGTGAATCGTCCAACGGCGGGGTCGTAATAGCGGACTCTCAGGTAGTACGTTCCTGTTTCGCCGTCGAAGTATTCGCCGCAGTAGCGGAAGGGGTTGGTGTCGGCTTCGTCGGGGTTTTTCTCGTTGCCGAAGGCGTCGTAGGCGTAGGACTAAGTCAGGCTGGCGCGGTTGCCGTTGGTGTCGTAGCCTTACAAAATGATCTCAATGTTCGGGTTCAGATACAGCAGATACTCCACGGCCGCTTTGTCGTAGACGGAAAAGCAGATGATGTCCCGACGAAACGTTTGCATAAACTCCGTGTCGCTTTCATGGAAAGAGTGCATTCCTTCTTGCATTGAGCTTAAAAGAATGATAGTGAAAAGCGGCTTTCCGCGAAGGTCTGTTAGTGGGCAATAAATAGGGCGGAGGTAGACGTATGACGGAATGATTTTGATTCCGGCAATTTTTTGCACGTCAATGCTACGCTTTCGCAGCGTTTTGTAGCATACATCGTTTTGGTAAATATACAGTCCCGCCTTCCTGGAAAGCTGGAAAAGCGTTCCTGAAACAGCTGTTAGAATGAAGAATTGAAAAATGAATGCGCTCGCATCCAAAACACTGGTTCCAAGAACCAGAATTGCAGCTAAAACTGCATATAAAAATGCAACCAAAAAGGGAAGAGCGTAGGAGCGCATTAAGAAAAAATTGCGTTTCATCTTACTCACCTTCCAATGCACCTAATGTGGATATCAGCTTTTCAAAAAAAACCTTGAGCGCATCTCCAAAGTCTTTATCATATTCCATTAGCTGCTGAGCAACGGAACCGGCTTCATTTGCAATGCTTATTGCGTATTCTAAATACGCCAAACCAATGCCGGACAAGATTCCCGCTGCAGCGGCTTGCGCAGCGGACTCTGCTATTTCTTCAACAGACCTTGTATCCTTGTAAAATACATAGTCTTCAGCAAAAGACCCTGCGGCAGGACCGAGTATGCCGCCAACGATGGCACCTATATAGCCTCCGCTTACTGACGATATAAGAGCTCCGGCGGCGGTGCAGCCTTTAGACACTGCTGAGGAGACGGCCCCATTCAAAAAACCAGCGTAAAAGTTTTCGCCGTTTTGCTCATGTCCCAATCCAGTAATTACACCATCAAAGGCAATGGATAGAACAACACCTGCAACCGCTATCAGTGCAATGTTTCCGTCTGCATCGATATAGCATACAGGATTTCCTGCGCAGTACACATACAGATTCCCGCTCTGCATGACTGCGGTGAGCTGCGGGGCGTAGGTGTATGCTTTCAGGCCGAGAGCGTCTTCGCGTTCGCTGATCTTCTGGGGAGTGTCCCCGTAGATCATGTTGGCGACGTTCCAGTGCGTATCGGCTTGGGTGAATCGTCCAACGGCGGGGTCGTAATAGCGGACTCTCAGGTAGTACGTTCCTGTTTCGCCGTCGAAGTATTCGCCGCAGTAGCGGAAGGGGTTGGCGTCGTAGCCTTACAAAATAATCTCAATGTTCGGGTTCAGATACAGCAGATACTCCACAGCCGCTTTGCAGAGATATTGTGCTGATATTCTCATCACCCCGGAACATACCGGTGCCATGCGCTGAAAGCATCGAAAAGGTCTTGCGTCGATTCCCTGTGGATAAAGAACCTGTCAGCCAGTATATTGGCAACATGAAGCGGTGCGCAGAACAGCGTGCCCGGACGGAACATCTGAAAGCCGCGGATCAGCGGCTGGTTCGTACAGGTGCTGGCCTCCGGCCTTACGCAGGGGCACCATTCCAGCGCGTCGCTGGCGCGGAGGAAACACTCGCCAAGGTATGTCCCGATATCACGTAGCATGTCCTGCGTCTCAACGGAAAAACGGTGCTCTTCGACACTCTCCACATGGGCAGAGCGCAGCGCCCATTGCCACAGCGGCAAAAGCGAGTCTGCGGAATAGTCGAGCGCGCTCTCTTCGACGCCAAGCTCGGCGGCACAGCGGGCGCGGAGGCGCTGCATGCGCTGCGGAATGTGCGCGATGAAAATGTTAAACTGTTCCCTGGCCTGTGCGGACGGAATCGAGCAAAGGTCGGAGCCGTAGGGCACAGCGGAGGCATACGGCTGCGGCATGCTTTCCTGTGAGAACTGTTCCATTGTATCCCCCTTAGCTGTGCGTCAGCATGCGGTTAAAGTACCCTTCAATGGCTGTTTTCCCGGAAAAATAAGGCTCCTTCAAGGGCACCCAGCCCGGCCTGTTCCAAATGGGCGCGTTCCGAATCAGGGCGTCCTCCGGCCGCAGACGTGCCGCTTTTTCCATCATCTCCTGCCCCTGCGCTGCCCACCAATCAAAATCCCTGGCGTGCACACCGCTGGAAAAGCTGGTGAAATAGTACGGATAAAGGTGCATCATGTAGCCAAACAGCATCAGATAGGCGGGCTCGTTTGAAAAGACCTTCTGCCCGTGCAAAAAGGTTTCCCACGCAGCATCCTCGCAAAAATAGCAGAGGTTGGGCAGCTCATCCACGCAGATACTGCCAAGCGGCAAGTCGCTTTCGACATCGACAAAAACGTCAAAAGCGTTGGCAAACCATGCCTCCGTTCCAGCGCGCAGGAGGAATTGCAGATTGTCCGGCTCGGCCTCCCAGCGCCGGTAGGCAAACGTGACCGCTTCCTCCCATGCATCCTGTGCTTCCAAATGCTCAAGGTTAATATCTCTTGTTAACATATTCGTTTACCTCACTGGGTAGGCATTTGAAAATTTCAGTATGCCGTTCCCCATGTCGCAGAATTTCACAATGACTTCCTGCCCAATATCCGCAAAGAACTTAGAGTAGTACATGATCGTCTGCCCGCCATGATGCATTGTGCTTTTCACTTCATCGGGGTTATTTACAACTTCCTCAAGAATTGGCAAAACTATTTTCCAGTTATCATCGTCATTGTTGTCTGGGCCTACACCAAATTTACTCCAGTCATGTCCGTTGTGAGGTCTTGAACCATGCAGGATGTGATCTTTGTAATTGTCCCAGTCAATGAAATAAGTTCCTGCGGAGTATGTAGGGTTCAGTTCTGCCTGTGTTACACTATGGCTGTGCAAGAATGGCGACAGCAGCATGTATGCAATTGCGGCTGATACGCCTAAATTTCTGAAAAAGCTTTCGCTCCATGCTGCATAATTGAGACCCGGCATGAGAATGCAATCGGCCTTTGCTTCCGCATATTGCCACCCCGTCGGGTCATACCCGTTCACCGGATCATTGATGCAGTACACATACAGATTCCCGCTCTGCATGATGGCGGTGATCTGCGGGGCGTAGGTGTACGTTTTCAGGCCGAGGGCGTCTTCACGCTCGTTGATCTTCCGGGGAGTGTCCCCGTAGATCATGTTGGCAACGCTCCAGTGCGTGTCGGCTTGAGTGAAGCGGCCGATGGCGGATGAGTTCAGACGGTCATACGCGTCATAGCTATACG
>CAYPLM010000173.1:0-3565 GCA_964411575.1 uncultured Oscillibacter sp.
AGAATGGAAAGACACTGACAAAAGCAATTACGGTTTCTCTGCTGGATGACGGAACTTTCTTTGCTAAGTTTGACGATTATGAAATTACCGCAGAGGACAGTTTTATTGACCGTCCCGATAGCGAAAGTATTCCGCGTGATATTCTTTATGCACAAGGAGCAAATGCCGGACAGAGCGAGGAAGAACAGAAAACTGTTGCGGATAATACTTCTCTTGAAACGGCAAAAGCCGCTGCTGAAACTTATTACCAGAATACCGTTTTTGAAGTTATCTCAATGGAATTAAAAAATTACACAGAAAACGAGATTTCATTCTCTGTTTGTGTAAGTAAAGGCGGTGTTGTGCAAGAACCAGATCGAACAATTTACTTGCAGTTAATAAATGGGAAATGGGAAGTTGTTAATGAAGGATACTAATTCCTATTTCAAATAACTCCAAACAAGTAACCAAATACTATTTAACGAGAGGTATTTTTATGAATACAAATCAAGGGATTTTATCAAAGGAAGAACTGGATGAATTAGTTTCTGAAAAAATAGCGGAGTTAAGCTTGGAACTGTAGTATAAAAGGTGGATGTATGATCGACGACCGATTGAAAGCGGCCATTGAAAAAGCGCTTTCCGCCGGGCTGCGCGTGCAGCTGAAAGCGATGAAGGACGAAAGCGTCAAGGCGCAGATCATCCGCGCGGAAGAGTTGAAAAAGTAAACAGATCGCCTTACATGCAATTGAGCATGAAGAAGCGGCACGAGGCGCCGGCCATTGGGGGTTTTCCTTTTGGCCGGCGCTTTTTGTATATTTACAATATTTTGACCAACCCGAAGTTGAAAAACTACGAGGCTGCAAAAAGGACTGCCGATCAACGACAGTCCTTTTTGCCCTGGTTACAGTCTTGCGTAAATACGGGTCATTTCGTGGATCTGGGCGGCGAGCTTTTTGCTTGCCTCACCGCGCAGCATGCGCCACGTCCAGTTGCCGCCGGTGGTGCCGGGGGTGTTCATGCGGTGCCCCGCGCCCAGCTCGAGCCAGTCCTGCATCTGCGCCACAAACAGCTTTGCCACCGAGCTCATGCCGCCGCGGATAATACCGCGGTTGAAGCCCTCAGCCTCGTTCAGCCCCAGATACTGCCCGGCAAAGGCAATGTCGGCCGGGTCGGCCTCTTCGCGCCAGAGGGCGAGAGGGGCGTTGTCGTGCGTACCGGTGTAGCAAATGCAGTTTTTGCCGTAGCTGTGGGGCAGATAGCTGCTGGTGTCGCGCGAGTCGAAGGCAAATTCCAGCACCTTCATGCCGGGCAGCCCAGAATCGCTGAGCAGCTGCGTCACCTCAGGCGTGGGGTAGCCCAGATCCTCGGCGATGAACTCGAGGTCGTGGAACCAGCCGGTCAGCACGCCCACCAGCGCCATGCCGGGGCCCTTAACCCAGTGGCCGTTTTTCGCAGTGGTCTCGCCGTAGGGCACAGCCCAGTAGCTCTCAAAGCCGCGGAAGTGGTCGATGCGGATCACGTCGTACAGCTTCGCCGCGCCGCCGATGCGGCGGATCCACCAGCCGAAGCCGTCGCGCTGCATGGCCTCGTAGTCGTACAGCGGGTTGCCCCACAGCTGACCGTCCTCGCTGAAATAGTCCGGCGGGACACCCGACACCTCGGCAGGGTAGCCGTTTTCGTCGAGCTGGAAGAACTGCGGCTCGGCCCAGATATCCGCCGAGTCCATGGCAACATAGATGGGGATGTCACCGATGATGCGGATGCCAAGGCCGTTGATATATGCCTTGAGCGCGTTCCACTGGCGGAAGAAGAGGAACTGGAGGTAGGTGAACAGCTCCACATCCCCGCGCAGCTCCTCGCGGTAGCGCGCGAGCGCAGCGGGACGGTGCAGCCGGGCCTCGTCATCCTCCCACTCCATCCACGACTTCATGCCGAAGTGCCGCTTGAGCGCCATGAACAGGGCGTAGTCGGGGAGCCATGTGCTGTTTTCCGCCTCGAAGGCGGCCACGGCCTCGCAGTCGCGCTCCCAGCCGCGCGCCTTGGCCTTTTCCAGCAGCTTGAAGCGGCTTTCGTAAATTTTGCCGTAGTCCACGCTTCTCCGGTCGCCGCCCCAGCGGCACGCAGCGATCTCGCCGCGCGTGAGCAGCCCGTCCTCGACCAACAGGTCAAGGTCGATGAAGTAGGGGTTCCCGGCGAAGGAGGAGAAGCTCTGGTAGGGCGAGTCGCCGTAGCTCGTGGAGCCGAGCGGCAGCAGCTGCCAGTACCTCTGTCCGGCGGCGTGGAGGAAATCGGCAAAGTCGTAAGCCGCCTTGCCCAGCGTGCCGATGCCGTGGGGCGAGGGGAGAGAAGAGATCGGCATCAAAATGCCGGAGGAACGTTCCATAGGAGAGATCAGCCTTTCACGGCGCCTGCAGCGACGCCCTTGATGATGTATTTCTGGCAGCAGAGGTAGAAGATGATCACGGGGATGATGCTCAGAAGGATCAGCGCCATCGTCGCGCCGAGATCCACCGTGCCGTAGCTGCCCTTGAGGTACTGGATGTGGATGGGGATGGTCTTATACTTGGTGGTGTCGAGCACGAGGTAGGGCAGCAGATAGTCGTTCCACACCCACATGATCTCGAGGATGCCCACAGAAATCATCGTGGGGCGCAGCATGGGGAACACCACGGAGAAATATGTGCGCAGCGGGCCGCAGCCGTCGATGGCAGCTGCCTCCTCGATCTCCAGCGGGATGGACTTGACAAAGCCCACGAACATGAAGATGGCAAGCCCCGCGCCAAAGCCCAGATAGATGATGGGGATCGTCCAGGGCGTGTTGAGCCCGACCCACTTGAAGGCGGTCTCGCTGATGTTGAAGTAGGGGATCTTCACCTGGTCGGCGGTTTTCGCCAGGGTGAACATGACCATCTGGAACGGAACGACCATGGAGAACACGCACAGGTAGTAGATGCCGCGGCAGAAGCGGCTGTTCACGCGCGCGATGTACCACGCCGCCATGGATGTGCACAGCAAAATCAGCGCGGTGGAGAGCACCGTGATGACAAGGCTGTAGAGGGCGGACTTCCAGAACGGGTAGTTGCCGAAGGTCATGCCCTTGATGAAGTTGTCCCACCCGGCGAAGCTCTCGGCCGTGGGCAGGGAGAACGTGTCGGTCTTGACGTAGGTGTTAATCTTGAACGAGTTGACCACCACGCTCAGCACCGGCAGAACGTAGATCACGCAGATCACGCCGAGCACGATGGAGAGGATGGTTTTGCGGCGGCGTTCAGCGGCAAGCGTTTGCTGCTTCATTACTGCTGCACCTCCTTCTTACGAGTCGCACGAAGCTGAATGAGGCCAAGCGAGGCAACAAGGACGAAAAACAGCACTGCCTTGGCCTGCGCCGTGCCGCGGGAGTTGACATTCTGCCCGTAGAACGTGTTGTAGATGTTCAGCGCGAGCATTTCGGTGGTCTTAATGGCGCTGCCGTCGGGCTGAATGACATAGGGCTGACCGGCAGTGAGGGCGAGGTTCTGGTCAAAGAGCTTGAAGCCGTTGGTCAGGCTGAGGAAGGTGCAGATGGTGATGGAGGGCATGACGT
>CAYPLM010000174.1:0-3512 GCA_964411575.1 uncultured Oscillibacter sp.
GCTCAATCTCAATATGCTGCCGATTTTGAAGTTTGGACAACAAGCATACCGTCTCGACATGGTCCGTCCTTGGGAAGAGGTCGACGGCGCAGGCGCGGGCGGCGGTGTAGCCGAGGGCAGCAAAGCGGGCGACGTCGCGCCCCAGCGTGGCCGGGTCGCACGACACATACACCACGCGCTGCGGCTGCATGCGCGCGATGGTCTCCACCACGTCGCTCGCAAGCCCCTTGCGCGGCGGGTCGACCGTCACCACGTCGGGCTTCAGCCCCTCGCGCTCCAGGCGCGCGGCCACGTCGCTTGCGTCGCCGCAGAAAAACGCCGCGTTCAAAACCCCGCTGCGCCGTGCGTTCTCGCGCGCGTCGTCCACGGCCTCGGGCACGATTTCCGCGCCCAGCACGCGCTTTGCCCTTTGCGACATTGCCAGCGTGATCGTCCCCGCCCCGCAGTAGAGGTCGAGCACCGTCTCCTCGCCTGTCAGCCCCGCAAATTCCACCGCCTTAGCGTACAACCGCTCGGTCTGCGCATGGTTGACCTGATAAAAAGACGGTACGGAGAGCGAAAACGTCATGCCGCACAGCGTGTCCACTATGCGCTCCGCGCCCCAGAGCGTGCGGTACCGTTCGCCCAGAATCACGTTGTCGCGCCTGGTGTTCACGCCCAGCACGATGCCCACCACTGTCGGGCACGCCGCGCGCAGCAACGATACCAGCGTCTGCTCCTGCGGCAGCGCGTCGCCGTTGACGAACACGCACACAAGGCACGTTCCATCCGCCGCGCTGCGCACGAAAAGGTGGCGCACCAGCCCCTTACCCGTGCGCTCGTCGTAGCCGCGCACGCCGCAGCGCGCCAGATAGTCCCGCAGCGCGCCCGCCGCCGCGTTGGCCTCGGGTGCGAGAAGCAGGCAATCCTCCGCCTCCACCACCTCGTGCGAACGCGCGCGGTAGAAGCCCACCGTGCCGTCGGCCGAGACGGGGAAGAGTGCCTTGTTGCGGTAATGCGCTGTATGCGGCGCGGCAAGAAGCTGCTCGACCGGTACGTCGCTGCCACCGATGCGCGAAAGCGCGTCCTGCACGCGCTGAAGCTTGACGGCACACTCGGCCTCGTAGCTCATGTGGCGCAGGGTGCAGCCGCCGCAGCGGGGAAAATGCGGGCAGTCGGGCGTAACACGCTGCGGCGAGGGGGACAAAAGTTCCACGATCCGCGCGTAGGCAACGGACTTTGTCACCTTCATCAGCTGCACGCGGCACACCTCGCCCGGCACCGCGCCGTGCACGAAAATCACACGCCCCTCGGCGCGGGCAACGCCCATGCCGTCCTGCGCCATACCGCCGACGCTGACGGTGAGCTGCTGATTCTTCACAAATTCCATGGCTTATTGGAAACGGTCGATCAGAGCGTTGATCTGACCGGTGAGGGCAGTGAGCTCCTTGTTGGGGCGCCCCCGGCTCGCGCGCACGAGAGACGTAAGACGTTCGAGCGCGGCGAGGAGCTTGGCATACAGATTGTCGGCGCGGCTTGCCGGCGCGGCGGCGCGTCTGGGCGCAGGGAGATAGCCCTCGTCCACGCAAACGCCGGCGGCGAGGTCGAAGCACTCGGTGTATTTGGCCGCATGGGCGGGGATGCCCAGCGTGCGCAGCTCATCGGCAAAGGCGGGAACCACGTCTGCGTCGCCGTGCACGACGAACACCTGCTGCGGCGCGGGAGAAAACGCCTGCGCCCATTCCACGAGCTTGCCGTGCCCCGCGTGGGACGAGAGACCCTGGAAGTTGACCAGCTCGGCGCGCACGGCGATCTCCTCGCCGAAAAGCTTCACGCTGTCCACGCCGTCCAGCAGGCGACGCCCCAGCGTGCCGGGCGACTGGTAGCCCACAAACAACACCGTGCTGTCCGCACGCCAGAGATTGTGCTTGAGGTGGTGGCGAATACGCCCTGCGTCGCACATGCCCGAGGCGGAGAGAATCACCTTGGGCGTTTTATCCGCGTTGAGCAGTTTTGATTCCTCGCTCGTCTCCACCAGATGGAGGTTTGGGAAGGAGAACATGTGCTCGCCGTCGCGCACCAGCTCCAGCGCATCCTCGTCCAGATACCCGCGCAGGTCGCCGCAGAACACCGTGGTGGCGGACTTGGCGAGAGGCGAGTCGATATACACTGGGAAATCGGGCGCAGACTTGACAAGCCCCGCGTCCTTGATCTCGCGGATGAAGTACAAAAGCTCCTGCGTGCGCCCCACGGCAAAGGCAGGCACGATCACATTGCCGCCGCGGCCAAGCGTGCGGTCGATGACCTCGGCGAGCTCGTCGGTATAGCTCCACACCTCAGAGTGCTCACGGTCGCCGTAGGTGGACTCCATGACCACATAGTTCGCCGCATGCAGCAGCTGCGGGTCGCGGATGATGGGCTGGTCGACATTGCCGATGTCGCCGGAAAAGACCACCGTCTTTTTCACGCCCTTCTCGCTCAGCTCTGCCGTGATGCTTGCCGAGCCGAGCAGGTGCCCCGCGTCGGTGAACACCGCGCGCAGCCCCTCGCACACCTCCACGCTCTGCCCATACTCGCAGGGGACGACCAGCTGCATCATGCCCGCCACGTCCTCGGTGGTGTAGAGCGGCTCCACCGGCGCGCGCCCGGCGCGCTTTCCCTTGCGGTTCTGGTACTCCGCCTCGCTTTCCTGGATGTGAGCGGAGTCGAGCAGCATGACGCGCATGAGGTCGTTCGTCAGGCGCGTGGTGAAGATGCTGCCGCGGAAGCCGCGCTTATAGAGAAGAGGCAGCCGCCCCGTGTGGTCGATATGGGCGTGGGTGACGAGCACCGCGTCGATCTGCGCGGGGGCAAAGGGCAGCGCCGCGTTGTCCAGCTCGTCGCGCCCCTGCTGCAGCCCGCAGTCCACCAGCACATGCCTGCCGTTGATCTCGATGCCGTGGCAGGAGCCGGTGACACAGTAGTCCGCACCGTAAAAAGAGAGCTTCATGGTCGTTCCTCCTGTTGCTTTTTGTTCATTTTATCACGCGTACCTGCCCTCTGCAAGGAAAACGCGTATATTTTTTACGCCCCGTTCATAATTCCGGCAGAAAAGGCTTTGCATATCGCGCGAAAAGGTGGTATACTGCATGATGTAAAGCTGTCAGCAGCAAAACGGTAGCTTCTATCCGCAACGAAAGGATGTTTTTGATATGGGTCTGATCACCAAGCTTTTCGGCACCTACTCCGAGCGTGAGCTGAAAAGCATTTATCCCATTGCCGACAAGATCGAATCGCTTGCCGACGAGTACCGCGCCCTCAGCGACGAGGAGCTCAAGGCCAAAACGCCGCAGTTCAAGGCGCGCCTTGCAAACGGCGAAACGCTGGACGATATTCTGCCCGAGGCGTTTGCCGCCGTGCGTGAGGCGTCGCAGCGCGTGCTGGGGATGTACCCCTACCGCGTGCAGCTCATCGGTGGCATCGTGCTCCATCAGGGGCGCATCGCCGAGATGAAAACGGGCGAGGGCAAAACGCTCGTGGCCACGCTCCCGGCG
>CAYPLM010000175.1:0-3494 GCA_964411575.1 uncultured Oscillibacter sp.
CAATCAAGTCTTAGCCCTGGCGCTGCTTGTGCTTGGGATTCTCGCAAATGACCATGACACGGCCTTTACGACGAATGATCTTGCACTTTTCGCACATGGGCTTCACGGACGGTCTTACTTTCATGCTGTGTAACCTCCATTACTTTGTTCGCCAGGTGATCCGGCCGCGGGTCAGGTCGTAGGGGGACATCTCCACCGTGACCTTGTCTCCTGGCAGGATCCTGATGAAATTCATTCTGAGCTTTCCGGAAATATGCGCTAAGATGGTGTGTCCATTTCCAATGTCGACTTGGAATGTGGTGTTGGGCAGCGACTCGACGACGACGCCTTCCACTTCAATCATGTCGGATTTTGCCAAGTTGTTTTTACCTCCTGGTCTTGATCACCGATCTCGCCGAACGCGGCGAGGGCTTTGCGAAGCTCACTGTTTGTGATAGATTGGTTGCTTTTGATCTTCCGGGCGGCGGGGCAGGTACCATAGGCGAGGAAGCGCACATGTCTGCGCGATTTGCGCTTAGGTGCCTCCACGCGCCGGTGCTTGCCGTCGGCGAGGAACAAAAAGCCGTTCTCCTCCCGCAGGACAAAGAAGCGCTTTCCGCTCTCCCGTCCGGCCGCTGCCAGAACAAGGTCTCCCTTTTCGATCTGCTGCATGCCGCACCGCTCACTTCTCGCAGACGGTGAGGATCTCAGGCTCGCCGTCCGTGATGAGGATGGTGTTTTCATAGTGCGCAGCAAGGGAACCGTCACGGGTCTTGACGGTCCAGCCATCGCTCATCTGCTCGATGGCGGCTCCTCCCGCGTTGACCATGGGCTCAACGGCGAGCGTCATGCCGCGCAGCAGCCTCGGGCCACGCCCCGGCGCGCCGAAGTTGGGCACCTCAGGGCTCTCGTGCATCTTTCTGCCGATGCCGTGACCGACATACTCGCGCACGACGGAAAAACCGTTGGCCTCTACATACTGCTGCACCGCCGCAGAGATATCCGAAAGGCGGCAGCCCTCGCGGGCTTTTTTGATGCCTTCGAAAAAGCTCTGCTGCGTGACGTCGATCAGCCGCTGCGCCTCGGGGGAGATCGCCCCGCAGGCGTAGGTCGCGGCGCAGTCGCCGTGGAACCCGCCGATGTACGCCCCTACGTCCACGCTGACGATATCGCCCTCACGCAGCACCCGTTTGCCGGGAATGCCGTGGATGATCTCGTCGTTGACGCTGACGCAAACGCTGGCGGGATAGCCGTTGTAGTTGAGGAACGACGGCTCGGCTCCCTGCGCGCGGATGAAGCGGCAGACCGCTTTGTCGATGTCGTGGGTCGTTACGCCGGGCCTTACCATTTCCCCTGCCAGAGCACGGGCAGCCGCGGTAATTTTTCCGGCACGGCGCATCAGTTCGATCTCGTGCGCGGACTTGAGCGTGATCATACACGTTCTCCCTTCAGCAGCGCGAGGATCGCCGCAGAGGTGGCCTCGACGGAGCCCTGATCCTCCACGGTGCGCAGCAGACCGCGCTGGGCGTAGAACGCCTTGAGCGGTTCCGTCTGCTTATGATAGACCGCAAGACGGCTGAGCACCGTCTCGGGCGCATCATCGGCGCGCTTGACGAGCTTTCCGCCGCAGGCGTCGCACACGCCTTCGGTTTTGGGCGGGACAGCCACCAGATGGTAGCTCGCGCCGCACTGCTCGCACACGCGGCGGCCGGCCATGCGCTCGACAATCTTCGCATCTGCGATCTCGATGTCGACCACATGGTCAAACCGCACACCGGCCTTTTCCAGCGCTTCGGCCTGCACGATCGTGCGGGGCACACCGTCGAGGATGTAGCCCGGCGCACAATCGCTTTGATGCAGACGCTCGTGGAGAATGCCGATAATGATCTCATCGGGAACCAGCTTTCCGCCGTCCATGCAGGCTTTGACCTGCATGCCCAGCTCGCTGCCGTTTTTCATGGCTGCGCGGAGGATATTGCCGGTGGAGATGGTGGGGATGCCCAGCGTTTCGCTGAGGATCGCCGCCTGTGTTCCCTTTCCGGCACCCGGGGCGCCCAATAAAATCAGTTTCATGATAAGTCCCTTCTTACTCCAGGAAGCCCTTATACTGACGCATCAGCATCTGGGACTCCAAAGCCTGAACGGTTTCCAGTGCAACGCCGACCACGATGATCACGGACGTGCCGCCGATGGCCAGAGCGGAGTTGTTGACGATCTTGCCGACGAGCAGCGGGGCAATGGCCACAATGCCCAGGTAGATCGCGCCGAAGAACGTCACCTTGGACAGCACCTTCTGGATGAACTGGCTGGTGGGCTGACCCGGACGGAAGCCGGGGATGAAGCCGCCGTTCTTCTTGAGGTTGTTGGCGATCTCGACGGGGTTGAACTGGATGGTCGCGTAGAAGTAGCTAAAGCCGATAATCATCAGGAAGTAGATGATCAGGTAGAGCACGGACTGCGTGTCGATGGCGTGCGCCACAGCATAGGTGAAGGTACCCTCCTCTTTGCCCCAGCCGCCGAAGGCGAAGATGGTGGCAGGCAGGGAGGCGATGGACTGCGCGAAGATGATGGGCAGAACACCGGACATATTGACCTTCATGGGCAGGGTGCTGGCCTGGCCGCCGTACATTCTGCGGCCGACCTGACGCTTGGCATACTGCACGGGAATGCGGCGCTCAGCAGCACTCACATGCACGATCAGCACGATCAGCGCCACGACGCCGATCACCAGCAGGATGATGCCCCACGGGGAGATAGCGGAGTCGAGCGTTCTCTGCGCGTTGTCGGCAGTATAGCCTGCAGCGACGAGGGCGTCATAGCTGACGATGCCGTTTTTGATGTTGCTCCACAGCTTGACGCTGTCGATGGCGCTGGAGACCATGTTGGGCACGCGGGAGAGGATACCGGCAAAGAGGATCATGGAGATACCGTTGCCGATACCGAACTCGTTGACCTGCTCGCCCATCCACATGACGAAGGAGGAGCCGGCCACGAAGCTCACGATGATCACCAGAGCGGGCCAGAAGCCTTCCTTCTCGAGGATGGCGAAGCCGGAGGCGTTGTAGTTCTTCATGATCATGTAGTAACCAAGACCCTGGAGAACAGCGATGCCGACGGTAGCGTAACGGGTGATGGCAGCCAGCTTCTTCTTGCCAGCCTCACCGCCGTCACGTGCCATGCGCTCGAGTGCGGGGATGGCGATGGTGAGCAGCTGGATGATGATGGAGCTGTTGATATAGGGCTGCACGCCGAGGGCAAACACGGTCGCCGTAGCGAACGCGCCGCCGCTCATCACGTTGTACAGACCCAGGATGGAGGTGCTCATGGACTCGATATACGCCTCAAGCACCTCGGTGTTGATGAACGGGACCGTGATAGCGTTGCCGATGCGGAAGATCAGAAGGATCAACAGGGTGAAGACGATCTTCTTGCGCAGTTCGGGAATGCCCCAGGCCTTACGGATCGTCTGGACCACTTAGACCACCTCTGCCTTTCCGCCTGCTGCCTCGATAGCC
>CAYPLM010000176.1:0-3490 GCA_964411575.1 uncultured Oscillibacter sp.
GCGCAGTGCTTTGGGCGGTCGAAAACGGCATCACCCGCGGCACCGGGGACGGCACGACCTTCTCCCCCGACGTAACGTGCGACCGCGCGCAGATCGTCACCTTTATCTATCGCTGCATGAAGTAAATACACCGGCAAAATGACAAAGCGCCGCGTGCTCGAACAGGGCACACGGCGCTTTGTCAGCATGTCAAAAAGCCTCGCAGAGTTTCGCGTCCGCAGACGCGAAATCGGTCTGATCGTTTTTTCCGGCGACATGCGCGTCGGAAAAAACACATCTCAGCCCGCAAACGTGCGCATTTGTCTCTCACGCGGACAAATGCGTGCGCTGCAGCGGGCTGCAAACTTTCTCAAAAAAGCGGCGTTAGCCGGTTTTTTGACAGTCTCAGAAAGCGCCGCGTGCTCGAACAGGGCACACGGCGCTTTTTTATGCTTTGAACTTTTTGCTTTCGGCCACGGCGAGGGCGTCGCAGCGGTTGTTGTACTCGTTTTCGGCGTGCCCTTTGACCCAGTGGTAGCGCACGTCGTGGCGGGCGATGAGGGGCAGCAGCTCCTCCCAGAGGTCGACGTTGAGCGCGGGCTTTTTGTCGCTTTTCACCCAGCCGCGCTTTTTCCAGCCGTACACCCAGCCCTTGCTGAGCGCGTCGATGACGTATTTTGAATCGCTCCACAGCTCCACAGCGCAGGGCTCGCGCAGAATCTTGAGCCCTTCGATGACGGCGGTGAGCTCCATGCGGTTGTTGGTGGTCTGCGCTGCGCCGCCGGAGAGCGTGCGCTCGTGCTTGCCGTAGCGCAAAATCGCGCCCCAGCCGCCGGGGCCGGGGTTGCCGCTGCACGCGCCGTCGGTGTAGAGCAGGACGGTTTTCATGCCGTCACCCCCGCGAAAAACGCCTCGATCTCCGCGCGGGTGCACGCGGCGCTGCCCTGCACCAGCGCGGGCTTGCCGCCGCCGCGTCCGTGCAGCGCGGCGTTCATGTCCTTCACCAGCGCGCGCAGGTCACCGTCGGGCTGGCAGACGGCGTATTTCCACCCGCCGTCTGCGCCCGCGAATACGGCGCAGCGCCCGCCGCAGGTGCCCGCCACGGCATCGCAGAGGCGGCGCACGCTCTCCGGCGCCATCTCCGATTCAAACAGCAGCACATTGCCCGCATCCCGATGCGCTTCGGCAACGGAGGCAAATACGCTCTCTTCCAGCGCGGCGCAGCGCTGCTTGAGGGCGGAAAGCTCGCCCTGCACGCGCTCGACGGCGGCTTCCAGCGCAGTGGGCTTGGCGCTCAGGTGCTGCGCGGCGGCCACGCCCTGCGCCCACACGGAGCTTAAGTAACGCAGCGCGCGCTCGCCGCAGAGAAGCTCAATGCGCACGCCCTCGCGGAACTTCTGCACCGAGAGGAACTTGACCAGCCCCACCTGTCCCGCGCGCAGCACATGCGTGCCGCAGCAGGCGCAGCAGTCCGCGCCGGGGAAGGTAACGATGCGCACGTCGCCCTCGAGCGCTTTTTTGCTGCGGTACTCCACCGCGTTCAGCTCCGCGCCGCGGTAAAACCGAATGTCAATGGGGCGGTCTTCGTAGATATAGCGGTTTGCCGCCGCCTCGAGCGACAAAAGCTCGTCCCACGAAATGTCGGCGTTGAAGTCGATGGTCACGATCTCCGTGCCCATGTGGAAGCCCACGTTGTCGCAGGAAAAGCGCGCGCAGATCAGCCCCGAGCAGATGTGCTCGCCGGAGTGCTGCTGCATGTGGTCGAAGCGGCGCGCCCAGTTGAGCGTGCCGTGCACCGTTTCGCCGACGGGCAGGGGAGCGGCGCAGGTGTGCACGATCACGCCGCCCTTCTCGTGCACGTCCAGCACGTCCACGCTGCCGAGCACGCCGGTGTCGCAGGGCTGGCCGCCGCCCTCGGGGTAGAAGGCGGTCTGGTCGAGCACGACGGCGCAGCCGCCCTTCGCCTCCTCGCAGGAGACAACGCGCGCGTCAAACTCGCGCAGGAACGGGTCGTTGTAGTAGAGCTTGATGGTTTCCATGGTCATTCCTCCGGTAAGGTGATCAGCCCCAGCGAGAGCTTGGCGCTCAGGATGCGCCGCACGCTCGCGCGGAGCCGGCTTTCGTCGATGCGGCCGCTGCGCACGGCGCCCAGCACGGCGGGGATGTCAGTTTGATAGTCGCCAGTGCAGAGCATGTCGTTCCCTGCCAGCACGGCCAGAACAGCCGCCTCGCCGCCGGCATAGGCGTCCACGGCGTCCATGGCGAGGTCGTCGGTGATGATCACGCCCTCAAAGCCCAGCTCCTCGCGAAGCACGCGGTGCACCTCGGCGGAGAGCGAGGCGGGCAGCGACGCGTCCATGCACTCGACGATGTTGTGGCTGACGAGCACAAAGTCCGCGCCCGCGGCGATGCCCGCAGAGAAGGGGAGAAGGTCGCTTTCGGTAAAAGTGGCATACGGCCGCGTGTCGATGGCAATGCCGGTGTGCGTGTCGACATTGCTGCCGTAGCCGGGGAAGTGCTTGAGCACCGCCGCTACGCCGCCGCTGTGCAGCGCGGAAACGGCGGTGGTGACGAATTCGCAGGTCTCCTGCGCGCTCTTGCCGAAGCTGCGCGCGTAGATGAAGTCGTTCTCGTCAGTGGACACGTCGCACACAGGGGCAAAGTCCACGTTCACGCCCAGCTCGCGCAGACGTTGGGCAAGGGTGAGCGTTTCGCTTGCCACGCGCTCCATGCCGCCGGCGGCGTAGAGCTGCTGCGGCGAGGCCAGTTTTTCAGCAAAGAGATTGGGGTTTCGCGTGGCGCGGGTAACAGTGCCGCCCTCCTCGTCGCTGCCGATGAAAAGGGGGATGGACGCAGCGGCCTGTTCGCTTTGCAGCGTGCTTATGAGCGCGTCGGCGCTGAGCCACTCGCCCGCAGCGTCTTTATAGTCGCGGCCAAACAGCAGCAGCCCGCCGAGGTGGTACGCGGCCACGTCCTCCGCTGCGCCGCTTCCGGGGCGGCGGACGAAAAACATCTGCCCCACGAGTTCTTCAAGCGTCATGGCGTCCAGCAGCGCGTCAAGATACGCCTCCTGCGCGTCGGGCACATCCGGCGCGTCGGGGACGTCCGGCGTTGTGGGTGTTTCGGGCGTTTCCGGGATTTCGGGCGCGGGCGGCACGTCGGGCACGTCGGGCGTTTCCGGGGCGGCGGGCTGCACCGCGCAGCCGGTGAGAAGGCACAGGGCAAGAAGAAGGGCAAGCAGTTTTTTCATGGGTGAGGCTCCTTTGGTTTGCTGCTGCAATTGTAGCACAAGCCGTGCGGCGGCGCAAGGGAAGTTTGAAAACAGGCACCGGCCGCCCGAAGGTCTGGACGGCCGGTGCAGGAGACTTTTTTATTCCTCTTCGTGCGCGGTGACGGTGATGTGCAGCTCGTCGAGCTGCTTCTGCGTGACTTCGCTGGGCGCGCCCATCATGATGTCCTGCGCGTTCTTGTTCATGGGGAAGGGGATGATCTCGCGGATGGAGTCCTCGCC
>CAYPLM010000177.1:0-3490 GCA_964411575.1 uncultured Oscillibacter sp.
GTCACCAGCCGCCACACCTCGCCGTTTAAAAGGCCGTTGAGGCTGAAGGCGAACGTGTACAGAAAGCCCGGCTGCGTGGAGAACACGTCCAGAAGGAACAGCGCCACGTTGCCGATGACGATATAGCGCATGAGATTGGCAATGCCAAAATTCGGGTGGAGAAGGCAGAACCGGTCGATGGCGCGGCTGAGCTTTTTCAAAAAAGATCACTCCTAAAGAAAATATAGCTTTATTGTACCCGATTTTCGGGCCGATGTCATGAAGAAATTATAAACAAGCGAAAATTTACCAGATCCCGTCAAATTCCGTAAACACTGCGCTGCCCTCCTGTAAAACGAAGGGGAAGCGGTGCTCGCTCTCGTCCGTGCGGTCGGTGCCGCTTGCCGCGTCATGGTACGTCTGCGTGCGCGTGACGACCACCTCGCCACCCCCGTCGGAGCGCTCCACGGCATACCCCTCACTGCCGGGCACGCCGCCCCCACCGGGCACGCGTTCTGCGGCGCAGCAGAGCACGCCGTCGACCTCGCGGTACGGCCCGCCGGCAAGCCACGCGTCGGCCACTTCTACGCTGAGACAGGTACAAAGCAGCGCGCGCAGGTCGCCCATCGTCGCAACACCGGGGCAATCAACGCGGTAGCAGCGCACGCCGTCGGCGTCCACGGTGCTCATCTCGTCGAGCGGCAGCGTTTTGGTGTGGAAGCAAGCCCACAGCTCGCGCGCTTGGAAAAAGTCTGCCAGCAGGAACGCCTCCTCCGGCAGAGCAAGCAGCGCAAGCCCCCGCTCGCTGAGAAGGTCGGCAAACAGACCCGCAGAGACGAAGAAGGTGGGCGTGCCCGCCGCGTGCGGCCCTATGGTGTACTCGTCGAAAAGCACCGTCATGCCCTCTTCGGAGAAGTACACACTGGCGTAGGCGAGATTTTCCACATAGGTGGCGTAGTCGTCGTAATAATTTTCCTCAAGCCCCTGCGCGAAGATCTGGCGCATGATCTCGCCGGACACAACGGCGCGGAAGGTGGGCTCGTCGGCGGCTAAGTCCTCATAGGTGAGAAACCGGCCGCTGGTGAGATCGAAGTTCCAGGTCTGGAAGGCGGTGTTGGGGTGCGCGCCGCCGGTGCTGCTGTAGGTCATGGTGCAAACGCTCACGAGCGTGTCAGTCTGGTAGATGTGCACAAGGCTCAGCTCGTCGACATAGGGGACAAACTCGCCAAAGCCCTGACCACTGTCGGCAAGCTCTCTGCGCAGGGCGATGTCGCTGCGCGCCATATCCTCCAGATCGACCTCAAACTCCCGCAGCTGCGTGAGAAGCTGCGCCGTCTCGGCGTTGAAGGCGTCGCACACGGCAAGGCCGCGCTGCTCGGCGGGCGTGAGTGCGGCGTCACCGCGCTCGATGGGCGTACCGTCCGCGTCGGTGAGCACAAGGCGCGGCAGCGTCCACGCCGTAGTCAGAAGCAGCGAGCCGTCGTCGTCAAGCACCTCGCTTGTGTACTCGTCCTGCGTCAGACGAAACTCCGCCGCCTGCCCGACAGGCAGGGTGAGCGGCGGCTCTTCGTTTCCGGGCTGCTCCGGAACCGGCTGGGCGGCACAGCCCGCAAAAAGCAGCACGAGGCACAAAAAGCACAGCACTCGTTTCATGACATGTCCTCCTTATCAGGAAAAAGGATGAAAAACGCAGGGGCGGGGCGGCGTTTCTTTCAGCAGATCACAGGCCCTGTCGTCCACTCGCTCCCGCCTGCCGCCGCGCTGAGCGAGGGGTAGGCGAGGGTGAAAAGATCGGTCGCGCGCGCCTCCAGCGCAAAAAGCTGCTGCGCCTCGGATGAGAGGCGGCGCACATCGGCGGGTTTGGTGAGAAGGGGCGCGCCGTTTTCCTTTGCGCAGCGCAGCACCTCGCGCCCGCGCGCCGTACAGCCGAGCACGCGCAGGTACGGCACCTCCTCCGGCAGCGCGGACGAAAGGCCGAGAAAGGCGCGCATGGTCACGCGGCGCAGCCGCGCGTGCGCAGCCCGCTTTGTTTTCGCCGCAGCGTACAGCGCGTCGAGCGAGCTGGCCGTGCGTGCGGCGGCATAAAGGCGGCGGGAGAGCCCCTCTGCCCCGCTGTCGGCGGCGGCAAAGTCCTCCTCGCGCAGCATGCGCAGCCGGGCGAGCACCGCGCGCTCAGCATTGGCAGAGCAGACGGGCGCACGCTGCGCCGCGCACTCCGCGCGGAAAATGCGCAGCGTCTCCGCCGGAAGGTAGGCCGACGCGTCCTCCCCGCGCAGCAGCAGCATGCGGACATGGCTGGCCGAGGCAAACGTGCCGGACGGCGCGCCGTCGTGCGCAGCGCCCATGCGCGGCAGCGCCAGCGGCTGCAGGCCGCCGCCAAGACGGGTGATGGCGCGGCAGTACTCCACGCCTAAATTGTCGTTGGGGCTTTGGAGCACATCCGCCCCCGCGCCCAGAAGCTCGCGCGCGGCAGCCTCCCGCGCGGCGGCGTAGCTTGTCCCCTGCGTGAGCCTCGCGCGCAGTGCGGCGGCATAGTCCGCCGTGTCCAGACACGCCGCAGCGCGCTCTATCGCCTGCGTGTCGCCGCACTCGCTGCCAAAGACGAGCGTTTCCACCGCACCCAGACGCGCCAGCACGCCCACGCCCCCGCGCGCAAAGCCCTCCGCCGAGGCCAGCGCCCACGGCAGCGGCAGCTCAAGCACAAGGTCGGCTCCGCCGCGCAGCGCCGCCTCCGCCCGCGCATGCTTGCGCAGCACGGCAAAGTCTCCGCGCTGGACAAAACTCCCGCTCATCGCGCAAACAACGGCCGTGTCCGCCCCGAAGATGCTTCTCACCTGCCCGATCTGCCACGCGTGGCCGAGGTGAAAGGGATTGTACTCAGCAATAATACCACAGATGTGCATAGGAAGTCCTCTCAAAAAGGTTACAATTTTTGCTTTTGCCGCAAAAAATACGAAAATGGTGGTTGTCAAAGAAAAAAAGTTTGCTATAATAGAGGGCAACAGAAAGTGCTGTGCGCTTTTTCGTTTATTTTACACAAACACAGGGTGGTTTGCAAGACCCGCCCACGGAAAAGGAGTTAAACACATGAACGTTCTCGTCATCAACGCAGGCTCTTCCTCGCTGAAGTATCAGCTGCTCAACCCCGCCACCGGCGAGCTGCTCGCCAAGGGTCTGTGCGAGCGCATCGGCATCGACGGCCGCTTCACCTACAAGCCCCAGCTGCCCGGCAAGGAGGCCATCAAAGAGGCCGACGTGGCCATGCCCACGCATTCTGAGGCCATTGCCGCCGTGCTGAACGCACTGGTGGACGAAAAGAACGGCGTGGTCGGCTCGATGAAGGAGATCGACGCTGTGGGCCACCGCGTGGTGCACGGCGGCGAAAAGTTCGCCCAGTCCGTTGTCATCACCGACGAGGTGATGGACGCCATCGAAGCTTGCAACGCCCTCGCCCCCCTGCACAACCCCGCCAACATCATCGGCATCAAGGCCTGCCAGCAGCTCATGCCCG
>CAYPLM010000178.1:0-3489 GCA_964411575.1 uncultured Oscillibacter sp.
CTCCAGCGCGTAGGTGGTATGTCCGTTCAGCTGCCAGGCCACGGTGGTCACAAGCCCCGCGCGCGAGCGCACCGGCGCGTCGCCCACGTTCATCAGCGTGAAGCAGCCTGTGCCGTAGGTATTTTTCGCCTCGCCGGGGGCAAAGCAGCCCTGCCCGAACAGCGCGCTTTGCTGGTCGCCCGCCGCGCCGCACACCGGTACGCCCGCCAGCGCCTCCAGCCCCTCGATGCCCGGCGCGATCGTGCCGTACACTTCGCTGTTGCTCACCACGCGCGGCAGCACGCACATGGGGATGTCCAGCAGCGCGCATAGCTCCGCGTCCCAGCGCAGCGTATGGAGGTTGAAGAGCATGGTGCGCGAGGCGTTGGACACGTCGGTGATGTGCGCCCGTCCGCCGGTGAGCTTCCAGATCAGCCACGTTTCCACTGTGCCGAACAGCAGCTCTCCGCGCATGGCACGCGCTCTTGCGCCCTCCACGTTGTCCAGCAGCCACTTGAGCTTGGTGCCGGAGAAGTACGCGTCGATCAAAAGGCCGGTCTTTTCGGTGATCGTCTCGGCCAGCCCGCGCGAGCGCAGCGCGTCGCAGTAAGCCGCCGTACGGCGGCACTGCCACACAATGGCCGGGTACACCGGCTCACCCGTGCGGCGGTCCCAGAGGATGGCGGTCTCGCGCTGGTTGGTAATGCCCACGGCGGCAATGCGCCCTGCGCCTGCCTTTTCCGCCGCTTCGGCTGCGCAGGCGCGCTGCGCATCCCAAAGCTCGAGCGGATCGTGCTCTACCCAACCCGGGTGCGGGTAGTACTGCGGAAAAGCGCGCTGCGAGAGCGAGACGATGCTGCCGTCGTGCGCAAACACGATGGCGCGCGAGCTGGTGGTGCCCTGGTCGAGGGCGAGGATGCATTCGCCGTTCTGCATGGAAAATACCCCCTGTTCACGAAGAAAAAATTGTGTTATAATATCTATATTTAATTATAACACACGAAAAGGAGTCTGGCTATGGCAGAACGCAGAGAATTTTATTTTCCTTCCTCCGACGGAAAAACGCGCATCCATGCGGTGGAGTGGCTGCCCGAGGGCGAGGCGCGCGGCGTGGTGCAGCTGGTGCACGGCATCGCGGAGTATGTCCTGCGCTACGACGCGTTTGCCCGGCAACTGACCGCGCGCGGCTTTGTGGTGGCGGCGGAGGATCATCTGGGGCACGGCGGCTCGGTGGCCGAGGGCGAAGCGCGGCTTTGCTTCGGCGAAACGGACGGCTGGCAGCACGCGGTGGATGACGTATACAGGCTGCGCTGCCTGATGGGCGAGAAGTACCCCTCTCTGCCCTACGCGATCCTGGGGCACAGCATGGGCTCGTTCCTCACGCGCACCTACCTCATCGAGCACCCCGGCACGGTGCGCGCGGCGATCATCATGGGCACCGGGCAGCCCAGCGCGCTCACGCTCAGCGGCGGACAGCTGCTGGCTAAGCGCGCGGCGCGGCAGCACGGCGCGGCATATTACGACCCGCAGCTGTGCGCCATCGCCTTCGGCGCATACAACAAACCCTTCGCACCCAACCGCACCGAGTACGACTGGCTGAGCGTGAACACCGCCAACGTCGACGCCTACATCGCCGACCCGCTCTGCGGCGGCGAGATCACCGTGGGGCTTCTGCGCGACATGCTCGGCGGCCTCGCCTTTATCGGGAAAGAGGAGCATGTAAAGAACATGGACCCCGCCGTCCCCGTGCTGCTGGTCTCCGGCGAAAAGGACCCGGTGGGCGACATGGGCGCGGGCGTGCGGCGCGTGCGCGGCCTTTTCGAGCGCGCAGGCGTGCGCGATCTGACGCTGCGGCTCTATCCCGGTCTGCGCCACGAGATCCTCAACGAGGACTGCGGCGCGGCTGTGGGCGAGGATATCATCAACTGGCTGGAGGAAAAGCTATGAGTCCGTTTTTAGAGGCAAATCTTGCGTTTCTGCGTGCGCTGGCTGAGCTGCGCACACCGCTGTTGGACACGCTGATGGCGCTTATCACACATCTGGGCGAAGAGACGCTGTTCATGGTCATCGCGCTGACGGTGTTCTGGTGCGTGGACAAGCGGCGGGGCTACTACCTGCTGCTGGTGGGCTTTGGCGGCACGGTGATCAACCAGGCGCTCAAGATCACCTTCCGTATCCCGCGCCCGTGGGTGCTCGACCCTGCGTTCGAGATCGTCGAGGCTGCCCGCGCGCAGGCTACAGGCTTCTCCTTCCCCAGCGGGCACACGCAAAACGCCGTGGGCACGCTCGGCGGCCTTGCGCGCACGTCCAACCGGCTGTGGGTGCGCGTGGTGTGCGTGGTGCTGGCGCTGGCGGTGGCGTTCTCGCGGCTGTATCTGGGCGTGCACACGCCGCTGGACGTGGGCGTTTCGCTGCTGGTTGCGGCAGTGCTGGTGTTTGCCCTCGCTCCCTCGCTGGAGGAGGCCAAGCGCCGACCGCACTATATGCTGCACCTGTGGCTTTTGCTGCTGATCCCGTCGGTGCTGTATCTTCTGTACGCGCTGCATGTGCGTGAAAGTCTCGGCGGTGCCGCCGAGCTCGACTCCGCCGTGAAAAACGGCTGGACGCTGCTCGGCGCGGTGCTGGGCGTTCTGGTCACCATCCTTGCCGATGAACACTACAACCGCTTCGAGACCGGCGCGGTGTGGTGGGCGCAGATCTTAAAGGTGGCGCTTGGGCTGGTGCTGGTGGTAGCCGTGCGCTCGGGGCTCAAGGTGCCGCTGCGGGCGCTGTTCGGTGCGGGCAGCGTGGGCGACGGCATCCGCTACTTCTGCATGGTGCTCTCAGCGGGCGTTTTGTGGCCGATGACCTTCCGCTGGTTCGCACGTCTGGGCGGACGCAGCAGCCTCGGCTCGCTCGACCGCGGACAGTTCTGAAAAAACACTTTACACGCGGAGAAAAATCCGTTATACTGGGTTCAGCACAGAGAAAAAGGAGGGCTTCTGATGGAAAAGAAACTCTATCGTTCCCGCAGCAACAAAAAGCTTTTTGGCGTCTGCGGCGGCTTTGCCGCGTATTTCGGTATCGACCCCACGGTCATTCGCCTGATCTGGGCGCTTCTGGCGCTGATTTGGGGCGCGGGCATCCTGGCCTACCTCGTCGCCGCGCTGGTCATGCCCGACGAGCCGTAAGGAATCTCCCCAAAGCACCATAAAGCCTTAAAAAGAGAGGGACGATAGGGCCCTCTCTTTTTCGGTTTTTCATGCCCGTCCGGAGGCGGGGCTTTTTGTCCAAACTGTGAATTTTTTGCATTCGCCCAAAAAACCGCAAAAAACCTCTTGCAAAAGCAGGACGGATGCGCTATGATAGCACCGTTGGTTAGCACTCCTTCGTTTCGAGTGCTAACCAACGGTGAAATTTGTTAATAATAAAAATATACAAGGAGGCACATTCCCATGAAACTCACCCCGTTAGCCGACCGCGTCATCCTCAAGATGATCGAGGCCGAAGAGACCACCAAGGGCGGCATCA
>CAYPLM010000179.1:0-3416 GCA_964411575.1 uncultured Oscillibacter sp.
ATTTTCTCGCCCCTTCGGGGCAACCGAAAATGATGCGCAAAACTTCATGCGCTATCCTTTTGCCACATTTCGTGGTGTGCCGCAGCGCATGAAGTTTTATACCGGGAATCGTTCCGCTTCCGCCCGATGCTCCGAGTTTGCCTATGCAGATTCGGGGCGTTTTTGGCGAAACGTCGAAATTTCCCGTGCGGTTGGGGCTTGACAAAGCGGGCAGGATGAATGTATGATACGGCATATTCTATATAGATATCAACAGGAAAGGGAGACACTGCGGTGGAGCACATCACAAGCAGACAGAATCCGCTGATGACGCATTTGCGCAAGCTTGCGTCCTCGCGTGCATACCGGCGGGAACAGGGGGAGTACCTCTGCGACGGGGTGAAGCTGCTCGACGAGGCGCTCAGGTGGGGCGCAGCGGTCAAAACGGCGGTGTTTTCCGAGGACGTGGACGTGCCGGAGCTGCCGGAAGGGGTGCGCGCAGTGCGTGTGCCGCGCGAGCTGATGCGCGCCGTGAGCCCCATGGAGACGCCGCAGGGCGCGCTGTTCACCGTGCGCCTGCCCGACGAGCCTCTGCCGCAGACGCTTTGCGGCGCACGGTACCTGGTGCTCGACGGGGTGCAGGACCCCGGCAACGTGGGCACCATCCTGCGCACGGCCGATGCCTTCGGCTGCGAGGCGGTGCTGCTGGTCAACGGCTGCGCCGATGTGTTCAGCCCCAAAACGGCGCGCGCGACAATGGGCGCGGTGTTCCGCATCCCGGCCTACGCCTGCACGGTGGACGAGCTATGTGCGCTGCTGACGCGCAGCGGCCTTCCCCTCTACGGCACGGCGCTGCGCGAGGACACGGTGGATCTTCGCAGCGTGCCGCTTGCCCGTGCGGCGGTGGCCATCGGCAGCGAGGGGCGCGGCCTGAGCGCCGAGGTGCTTGCCCACTGTGAAAAAACGCTGAAAATTCCCATGCAGCCGCGCTGCGAGTCGCTCAATGCGGCGATGGCGGCGTGTGTGGTGCTGTGGGAAATGTATCGATAGGGGGCGGGGCATGGAAGACCTCATATACTGGCTTTGGCTGACGAACTGCAAGGGGCTGAGCGACCGCTCCAAGCGGTGTCTGCTCCGGCATTTCGGCGCGCCGGAGGCGATCTGGCACGCCGGTGCAGCGGAATACGGCGCGGTGCCGGGGCTGGAGGCGGGACAGGCGGCGCTGCTTTCGGATAAATCTACGGCGGAGGCCGAGCGCATCCTCGACCGGTGCGAAAAGCTCAGTGCGCGCGTGATGACCTGTCAGGACGACGACTATCCCAAACGCCTGCGGGAGATCAACCTCGCGCCGCTGCTGCTCTATATTCGCGGCAGCCTCGGAAAAATCGACGAGGAGTGCGCCGTGGGCGTGGTGGGTACGCGGGCGTGCACGCCCTACGGGCTGCGCTGCGCCGACCGGCTGAGCTACGACCTTGCCCGGCAGGGCGCGCTGATCGTCTCGGGCGCGGCGCGCGGCATCGACTCGGCGGCGCATCTTGCGGCGCTGCGGGCGGGCAGACCAACCGTGGCCGTGCTCGGCTGCGGGCTGGACGTGGTGTACCCGCGCGAAAATAAGGCGCTCTATGCCGACATTGCCGCCTCCGGCGCGCTGGTGAGCGAGTACCCGCCCGGCGCGATGACGCAGCGCTGGTTCTTTGCCGCGCGCAACCGGATCATCAGCGCGCTCAGCCTTGCCACGCTTGTGGTTGAGGCGGATGAGCAGAGCGGCGCACTGATCACCGCACGCACCGCGCTCGAACAGGGGCGCGAGGTGTTCGCCGTGCCCGGTCCCATCGACGCGCCAAAAAGCCGGGGCTGCAACTGCCTCATCGCCGAGGGCGCAGGGCTGTGCACCGACAGCTGGGACGTGCTGTGTGCCTTTCAGCCGCGCTTTCCCGAAAAACTGCACCGCAGTCCGGGCGGCGAGCCTGCCCCTACGCCAAAAACGCAAAGAAGCGCGCCCGAAGCCCCGAAGAGCGCGCCTGCGGCGAAGGTGCTACGGCTCAGCGCCGAAAGCGGCCTCACCGACGACCAGATTCGCGTGCTGCGCGTGCTCCGACAGGCGGACGGCCGCCTCAGCGACGAGCTGATCGAGGCGACGGGCATTCCCACGCGCCGCGTGCTCTCCGCGCTGACCATCCTCGAGATCGACGGCGTGATCGCGCAGGACGAGGGCAGACGCTTCCACCTCCTCGTTGCATGCAGCGAGTAAGGACAAACGTTTGCAAAGCCAGCAGGGGACGGCGCCCCCTGCAAAGGCGAAGCTTTGACAGCAATTATATTGGAAAAAGGTAAGGAAAAGGATCAATGGCAAGCAAATATCTTGTGATCGTCGAGTCGCCCGCCAAGGCCAAGACGATCGGCAAATACCTCGGAAAAGATTATGAGGTCAAGGCCAGCATGGGGCACCTGCGCGACCTGCCCAAAAGCAAGCTGGGCATCGACCTTGAAAACGATTTTGAGCCCGACTACAAGCCCATTCGCGGCAAGGAGGCGCTCATCCGCGAGCTGAAGGACGCCGCAAAGAAGAGCGACACCGTCTTTCTCGCAACGGACCCCGACCGCGAGGGCGAGGCGATCTCCTGGCATCTGAAGCACCTTCTTGGGCTCGACGACGAGCGTGCCCGCCGCGTCACCTTTAACGAGATCACCAAAAAGGTGGTGCAGGAGAGCATCGCCGCCCCGCGCGAGATCGACCAGGCGCTCGTTGACGCGCAGCAGGCGCGCCGTATGCTCGACCGCATCGTCGGCTATCAGCTCTCGCCGCTGCTGTGGAAAAAGGTGCGCCGCGGGCTTTCCGCCGGACGCGTGCAGAGCGTGGCCATGCGCATGGTCGACGACCGCGAGCACGAGATCGAGGGCTTCCAGCCCGAGGAATACTGGACGCTTGACGCGCTGTTGCACCACGCGGGCGAGCGCAAGAGCTTTGCCGCCCGCTATTACGGCAGAAACGGCAAAAAGGTGGAGCCAAAGTCCGCCTTTGAGGTGGACGAGATCATGGCCGACTGCAAAAGCGCCGCCTTCCTGGTCAAAAGCGTGAAGCGCGCCGACAAAATGCGCTCTCCCGCTCCGCCGTTCACCACCTCCACGCTGCAACAGGACGCCAGCCGCAAGCTCAACATGACGCCCAAGCGCACCATGGCCATCGCCCAGCAGCTCTACGAGGGCGTGGACATTGCCGGGGAGGGCACCGTAGGTCTGATCACCTACATGCGTACCGACTCGCTGCGCATCAGCGAGGAGGCGCTTGCCGCCGCAAAGCGCTTCATCACCGGGCGCTACGGCGAGAGCTACTACCCCGCCGCTACGCGCCGCTTCAAGGCCAAGTCCGGCGCGCAGGACGCGCATGAGGCCATTCGCCCCTCCTCGGTCGACCTTACGCCCGAGCGCGTGCGCGG
>CAYPLM010000180.1:0-3409 GCA_964411575.1 uncultured Oscillibacter sp.
TGACGATGCCCTCGAAGACCTGGATGCGCTCGCGGGCGCCTTCCTTGATCTTGACATGGACGCGGACGGTGTCGCCAACGTTGGCAACGGGCTTTTCAGCCTTCAGCTGCTGCGCTTCGAGCGCCTTGATGAGATCCATGGAAATTTCCTCCTAATTTATAGGCGTTCATGCCGCTTTTCTCCGGCGCAGTGCGTAAAAACGCGCGCACGACAGAGGACCGCCCTTTTTCAAGCTGAGATAGAATACCATACTTTAAGCCCAATTGCAAGAGCTTTTTTTATTTTTCCGCAATTTTTTTGCCGCCGCGAGGAAGAAATCGCTCCTTCCTATCTGTAAGGCAATTTTCCTTTACAGCTTTTTCATATGCGCGCCGGCCGAGCGCAGCATCAGCTTTTTGGTACCGGTGCCGTCAAAGGCGACCTCGATGAGCGCGTCGCCGCCCATGGGTGTGAGCGCCGTGACCATACCCTCGCCAAACGCCTCGTGGCACACGCGGTCACCCGGACGAAGCTGGGGCAGCGGGGCGGCAGCGGAGCGCGTGGGCGCGGCAGGACGCGCCTTTGGCGCGGTCGGCACACTATACGAGCGCACCGGCGCGGACGGTGTGGCCGCTGCGCCCCGGTACGGAAAGCCAGAGTTTCCAAACCCCGTTCCGTAGGAGCTGTAAGGTATTTCCGCTTTACGGTCTTTGCGTCCGATCCACTCGCTGTCCACCTCCGGCACCTCGCTTAGAAAGCGGGAGGGCATGCTCGGCGCGGTACGTCCGAAGAGCAGGCGCTGCGTCGCGTTGGTGAGGGTGAGGCGCTCCTTCGCGCGGGTCATGGCCACATAGCACAGCCGCCGCTCCTCCTCCAGCTCGTCCTCGTCACCGACGGCGCGGCTTCCGGGGAAGATACCCTCCTCCATGCCCACCACATACACGCAGGGGAACTCCAGTCCCTTGGCCGCGTGCATGGTCATCAACGTGACGCAGTTGTCGCTGCTGGCGCTGTCAAGGTCAGTGTAGAGGGCGATCTCGTTGAGAAAATCGGCAAGCGTGGCATTTTCCGGCGCGGTTTCGAGGAAGGTCATGATGTTGGATTTGAGTTCCTGCACATTTTCCAGCCGTCCCCGGCTTTCCACGTCGTTTTTCAGCCGCAGCGCCTCCACATATCCGCTGCGTTGACACACCAGGTCGTACAGCTCCGGCAGGGCAAGCCGCTCGTTCGCGTCGCGCAGCTCGTCAATCATCGCAGCAAAGGCTTTTAGCTTTACAGCGCTTCTGCCCAGGTCGTCGAAGTCCTCTGCGTCCCGCAAAATACTCAGCACAGGCCTCCCCAGCTGGGCGGCAAGCTGCTGCACACGCTCCACGCTGGCCGGGCCGATGCCGCGCGGGGGCGTGTTGATGATGCGGCGCAGACGCAGGTCATCATCGGGGTTGTTGATCAGCTGAAGGTAGGCCAGCATGTCGCGCACCTCCGCGTGCTCGAAGAACTTCATGCCGCCGACGATCTGGTATGGCACGCCGTTACGCTTGAGCGCGTATTCCATGGCGTTGGACTGTGCGTTCATGCGGTAGAGCACGGCGTTTTCGCGCCAGCTGCGCCCACGGTTGTAGTCGCTCATGATGCCACTGACGACAAAGTTTGCTTCGTCCTTTTCATCGAACACCGTGCGGATGTGCACCATTTCGCCGTCGCCGCGATCCGTCCACAGCGTTTTCCCCTTACGCCCGACGTTGTTTTTGATCACGGCGTTGGCGGCAGAGAGGATGTGCTGCGTGGAGCGGTAGTTCTGCTCGAGGCGGATGGTTCGCGCGGTCTTATACTCCTTTTCAAAATTAAGGATATTGCTGATGTCCGCGCCGCGGAAGCGGTAGATGCTCTGGTCGTCATCGCCAACCACGCAGAGGTTGTTCCCCTCCCCCACCAGTAGGCGCGTAAGTTCGTATTGCAGACGGTTGGTGTCCTGATACTCGTCAATGAGAACGTAGCGGAAGCGGCGGTGGTAGTATTCGCGCACCTCCGGCTGCGTTTTGAGCAGGTTGACCGTGTGGAGCAGCAGGTCGTCAAAATCCAGCGCGCCCGACTCGCGCAGCACATTGACATAGCGCACATACACCTTGGCGATGCGCTCTCTGCGCCAGTCGCCGCTGTTTTCCCAGCGGCGCGCATAGTCCTGCGGCGTGAGCATGGCGTCCTTGGCGTTGGAGATCGCGGACACCACATCACGCGGCGGCAGCGCCTTGTCGTCGATGGACAGCTCCTTTAAAATGTCCTTGACCACACGCTTTGCGTCGTCGGTATCATAGATCGTAAAGTCGCGCGAAAAGCCCAGCCGGTCGATATCGCGCCGCAGGATGCGCACGCAGGCGGCGTGGAAGGTCAGCGCCCAGATGCTCTCCGCCCCCTCGATGCCGAAGGCGCGCAGACGGTCGCGCAACTCGCCGGCGGCCTTGTTGGTGAACGTCACGGCCAACACCTGCCACGGCGCAGGCGGCTCCACGGCGCACAGACGCCGCATGCGCGCGCGTTCGTCCTCCGTGGGCTTTTCGGGGTAGTGCTCCAGAAAGGCGAGCTCCTCCTCTCCCGCCCAGTCCGGCACCTCGCCGCAGTCGCTGCCGCGTCCATAGGTCAAAAGGTTTGCCACGCGGTTGATCAGCACTGTCGTCTTGCCGCTTCCGGCGCCCGCGAGCAGCAGCAGCGGCCCCTCGGTGGTCAGCACGCCCCGGCGCTGCTCAGGATTCAGGCGCGCAAAGTCACGCGCGATACAGCTTTTTCTCGCCGCACAGTAGCGGGCGGTAAAATCGTTCATTGGTCTCTCCTCCGTTTCAGCCGCTTTATTTTACCTTATCTTTTCGCTGCGGTCAACCGCGTTTTTCGAAAAATATCGAAATTTTGTTCGATTCCCTCTTGACAAGTACATCTGTTCGATTTATAATCTACTCGAACAAAGGTTCTAACGACTGTTTGGGAGGCTTTTGATATGACGACAACTGCGATGATCCTTACGCTTTTGGGTGCCGGGCTTGTGACGGCCAAGGTGATGGAGTTTGCCTTCTGGCTGGACACGCCGCGCCGCCGCACGGCGCATTGATGAGATGGAGCTGCTGGAAAAGCTGAGCATCCTCGCCGACGCGGCCAAGTATGACGCGGCATGTACGTCCAGCGGCGTGCACCGGGGCGCGAAGCGTGGCATGCTCGGCACGGCCACGGGCGCGGGCTGCTGCCACAGCTTTTCCGCCGACGGTCGGTGCATCACGCTTTTGAAGGTGCTCATGACCAACGACTGCGCCTACAACTGCAAATACTGCGTCAACCGCTGCACCAACGACACGCCGCGCGCCACCTTCACGCCGCGCGAGCTTGCCGAGCTGACCATCGGGTTCTACCGGCGCAATTATATTGAGGGCCTGTTCCTCTCCTCCGG
>CAYPLM010000181.1:0-3407 GCA_964411575.1 uncultured Oscillibacter sp.
GGGTAGTCCTTCACCGCAAGGGAAAGACCGAGCGCGGCGGCGGCGCGCCGGATGTTCTCGGCGCAGCCGTTGTCGTTGCGCGTTTCGGGGAAGATGTCGCAGTAGGCGAAGGAGCAGGTGAGGCCATAGCGCTCGGCCTGCGCGGCGGCGAGCGATTCGAGCTCGCGCTGGAGCGTGTCCATTTCCGCTTCCACCTCGCCGCGGATCGTCAGCAGGAGCTGCCCCTTGTGTGCCGACACGCCGAAAGCGCGCTCGCCAAGCGCGACCTGAATGACCGTGGCCATCAGCAGCCCAACGTGGGCGGTAGGGTCAGTCAGGCGGGGAATGGCCTCGATCAGCGCTGCAATGGCGAAGGCGGGATTTCTGCCGTTTTCCGGTGTGCTGGCGTGTGCCGGTACACCGACGAAGCGGATCTCCATGCCCTTGGACGCGCAGCACACGCAGTCGTCCCTGACGATGATGGAGTCCTGCGGGAAGCCGGATTTGTTGTGGTAGGCGTAGACCTCGTCGATGCCCTCCTCGTCCATCAGCGCGGCGCACTCCTCTCCGCCGCCGCCTGTCTCCTCCGCGTGCTGGAAAACGAGGTAGACATCGTTCTCACAGCCGTTCTCCTCGAGCTCCAAGGCAGTCAGACACAAGCTCGCAGCGTGTCCGTCGTGGCCGCACTTGTGGCCGACGCCCTCGCATTCAGACTTCCACGGTGCATCGATGTCGTCATCTATGGGGAGCGCGTCGATCTCTGCACGGAAGGCAATCCTCTTCTTCGGCTGCGGCGCACTGTACTTCGCATAGAACCAGCGCCCGCGGTCGACGACCTCGAACGTGCGCGTGTGCGTGCGGAAAAACGCGATGAGGCGCTCCTTCGTCCGGTGCTCCTCCGTGGAAAGCTCAGGATGCCGGTGCAATTCGTGGCGCAGCTGCACCGCCGTGCGGAAGTTCTGCTCGTTCATGATGGGATGCCCTCCTGCATAATATTCTCCGAAACGCTGATAATCGCAGTGTACTCGATGAGAGCATTATACACGCTTTTTTTCGTTTGTACAGTCTTTTTTGCACTGGAAAAACTGAGAATTTTGCCGCGCCTTTGGCGAAAACGGGCGAATAATCGGATTCAATAGGATTAAATGACAGAAATAACACAATTCCATCCTGCTTTTTTCGGGCGCATCGAGGCAGTGCGGTGGAGCATGGAAACGCTGCATGAAAAAATATGCGGATAAATATTCATCCTGCGCCGGTTTTTGCTGCCGCACTGTGTATGCGCGCGGCGGGATGCTGAATGGACAAGCTCTTCGTGGAATTTTGGCACGATGTTTGCTTTATGAAAAATATGTTTGCTTTTTTTCGAAAAGCAGAGTTCAATATTGAAAGGGAGAGAAACTATGCAATACTTCGAAGCGCTTACCAACTGGCTATGGGGAACACCCCTTCTGGTCATCATCATCGCGTGCGGCCTGCTCTTTTCCGTCCGCAGCAAGTTCTTTCAGGTCTCCCATCTCGGGCTGATCATCCGCCACCCCTTCAAGAGAGACTCCGAGCTGAAGGAGAGCAAGAATAAGCTCACTCCCTTCCAAGCGGTCTCCATTGCGGTCGGCGGCAGCGTCGGCGTTTCGAATATCTCCGGCGTCGGCACGGCGATCGCGACCGGTGGCCCGGGCGCGCTGTTCTGGCTGTGGATTGCCGCGCTCATCGGCATGGTCATCAAGATGGCCGAGGTCTCGCTGGCGGTCTACTATCGCCGCACCAATCCTGACGGAACGTATACCGGCGGCCCGACCTACTATATGCAGCGCGGCCTTGGTGAAAAGCGCGGCTGGAAGGGCTGGAAGCTTCTCGCCGGTCTCTTCACCTTTGGTATCCTGATGAACCTCGTTCTCTCTTTGCAGAACTACACGGTCTCTGAGGCCATTGGCTCTACGTTCCATATCTCCTACCTCATCCCCAGCGTCGTTCTGTTCCTGTGCGTGTTCATCATCAGCGTCGGCGGCCTCAAGAGCGTCGGCAAGATCTCGAGCTACCTCGTCCCCTTCATGTGTATCTTCTATGTCGGCTGTGTGTTCATCGTTCTGTGCATGAACTACAAGGCCATCCCCTCCACGCTCGCGATGGTGATCTCCAGCGCGTTCACGGGCAAGGCTGCGGTCGGCGGCTTCGCCGGTGCGACGGTCGCCGCTGCCATGCAGAAGGGCTTCGCACGTTCCGTTTATTCTAATGAGGCCGGCTGGGGCACGAGCCCCATGATCCACTCGACTGCCGATACCAACCACCCCATCAAGCAGGGCTTGCTCGGTGCGTTCGAGGTCTTTATGGACACCATGGTCGTCTGCTCTGCTACCGGCCTTCTCGTCCTGACCACCGGCTACTGGAGCAGCGGCCTGCAGGGCGCTGAGCTGACGCTCACCGCGCTCGAGGCGAACCTTGGCTTCCCTGCCCGCGTGATCGTGTCTCTGTGCATCTTCCTCTTCGCGCTTACAACCGGTACGGGCTGGTGCACCTATTACCAGTGCGTCCTCGGTCACCTGGTGGGCGACAAGAAGATCACGCCCATCATTCTCAAGCTCGCTGCATTCCTCAGCCCCTTCTGCGCGCTGCTGTGCACCTTCGTCACAGTGCTTCTTGGCGGTACGCCCGCGCAGATCTGGGTCTTCGCTGACTTCACGACCGTCATACCGACCTTTGTCAATGTGGCGGTGCTGCTGGTGCTGGGCGGCAAGTTCATCGAGCTGCTCAACGACTACAAGGCACGCTATCTCGGCATCGGCAAGGTCGACCCGAACTTCGCCCTCTTCTATGAGGATGAGGTGAAGGCTGAAAAGAAGACGAAGGAAGCCGCCAAATAATCAAGGAATCAACATAAAGTGAGAGTAGACACATGGGAATTCACCACATCGAATCATTGCAGCTCCACGCGAAGTGGCCGTGCGGGGCAAAGGATCTCATCACCGATGTCCCTGGCGTAGCAGTAGGTCACACAACGCTGATCGACGAAGCGCGCGACATACACACCGGCGTGACGGCGATCCTGCCGCATGGCGGCAACCTCTTTCGGGATAAGGTCATGGCGGCCTGCTCGATCATCAACGGCTTCGGAAAGAGCATCGGGCTCGTGCAGCTGCAGGAGCTTGGCACGATCGAAACGCCGATCCTGATGACCAACACCATGAGCATAGGTACGGCCTACACGGCGCTGTGCAGATACATGCTCGAGCAGAACCCCGACATCGGCGCGAGCACGAGCACGGTCAACTGCCTCGTTACCGAGTGCAACGACGGTACGCTCAACGACATTCGCGGGATGCATGTGACGGAGGCGCACGTCCGCGCCGCCATTGAGGCTGCGGGTGAGGACTTCGCTTGGCACGATCGAAACGCCGATCCTGATGACCAACACCATGAGCATAGGTACG
>CAYPLM010000182.1:0-3369 GCA_964411575.1 uncultured Oscillibacter sp.
GTGGTATTCAAAATGCGTGGTGATGGTGTCGCTGTCGGCGGCGTCGGCGGGGTGCTGCACGGGGCAGAAGTCCTCAATGTCGAGGTCATCCGGCACGACGACAAGGCCGCCTGGGTGCTGCCCGGTGGTGCGCCGCACGCCAACGCAGCCGGTGGTGAGACGGTCGATCTCGGCCGTGCCCGCCTGAACACCGTTTTCTTCGAGGTACTTTTTCACATAGCCGAATGCCGTTTTCTCCGCCAGCGTACCGATGGTACCCGCGCGGAACACCTGCGTCTCGCCGAACATCTCGATGGCGTGGCGGTGCGCCCGCGCCTGATACTCGCCGGAGAAGTTGAGATCGATATCCGGCACCTTGCCGCCGCCGTAGCCCAAAAACGTCTCAAACGGAATATCAAAGCCGTCCTTGACATACTTCGTGCCGCACACGGGGCAGTACGCGTCAGGCATGTCCGCGCCGCAGCCGTACTGCTTGTCCACGTCGAAATCATAATGGCGGCACTTGGGGCAGCGGTAGTGCGGGGGCAGGCTGTTGACCTCGGTGATGCCGGACATGTACGCCACCAGCGACGAACCCACCGACCCTCGCGAGCCGACCAGATACCCGCATTCGAGCGAGCGCTGCACCAGCTTCTGCGCCGACATATACACCACGTCGTACTTGCCGAGAATGCCGCCGAGTTCCACGTTCAGGCGGTCGACGATGATCTGAGGCGGTTCGTCGCCGTAAAGCTCATGTACTTTATCCCACACCAGCTGGTTGAGCTCCTGCTCGGAATTTTCAAGGCGCGGCGGGAAGAGCTTGCCCTTGGGCAAAAGCTCGATCTCCTCCACCAGGTCGGCGATGGCGCGCGTGTTGGTCACCACCACCTCGTAGGCTTTCTCCGCCCCGAGGTAGTCGAACTCGGCGAGCATCTCCTCCGTGGTGCGGAAGTACAGCGGCAACGGCGCGTTGGCGTCGGGGAACTTCTTCGAGGCAAGCAGGATGTGGCGGTAGACCTCATCCTCCGGCTCCTGAAAATGCACGTCGCCCGTGGCTACCACCGGCTTTCCCAGCTCCTCGCCCAGGCGCACGATGGTGCGGTTGAAGTCGCGCAGCTCCTCCTCGCTGCGCACCTTGCCCTCGCGCAGCATGAACATGTTGTTGCACAGGGGTTGTATCTCGAGGTAATCGTAATACGAGGCGATGCGCTTGAGCTCGGCCCAGTCCTTGTGGTCGGCCACGGCCTGAAAAAGCTCGCCTGCCTCGCACGCCGAGCCGATGATCAGCCCCTCGCGGTGGGCGTTGAGCTCGCTTTTGGGGATGATGGGCACGCGTTTGAAGTATTTGAGGTTGGACGCTGAGATAAGCTGGTAGAGGTTCTTCAGCCCCACCTTGTTTTTCGCCAGCAGGATGATGTGCTTGGGGAAGCGGTTGCTCTTCCCGCCCAGCGGACGCAGCTTGAGCATTTCGTCGTTGATCTGCTGCAAGCGGCTGAGCCCGCGAGCACGCAGCTTTTCAAAGAACGGGATAAGCATATAGCCCACCATCGCCGCGTCGTCGCTGGCACGGTGGTGGTTGAAGGCAGGCAGACGCAGATGCTCGGCCACGATGTCGAGCTTGTACTTGCCAAGCTCAGGCAGCAGATTCTGCGCGAGGATGAGCGAGTCGATATATGTGGGGTCAAAGGGGAGGCCGCAACGCGCGCAACCCGCGCGCACAAACCCGATGTCAAACTCCGCATTGTGCGCGGCCAGCGGACGGCCGCCCACAAACCTCAAAAATGCTTCGAGCGCATCCTTCAGCTTCGGTGCGCCGCGCAGCATCTCGTCGGTGATGCCGGTCAGGCCGATGATCTCGGGCGTGAGACGGCGCTCAGGGTCGACAAAGGTCTGGAAGCGCTCGCCGATCTCACCATGGCGCAGCACCACCGCGCCGATCTCAATGATCGTCTCGTGCGCGACGCGCAGCCCCGTCGTCTCCAGATCGAAGCAGACGATCTCGTCCTCAAAGGGCGCATCATAAGTGCCGTGCACGGCGATGCGGTCGTCCAGATTGTTGATGAAATAGCCCTCCAGGCCGTAAAGGACTTTTATTTTACCCTCCCCGGCGTGCCAGGCATCCGGGAACGCCTGCGCCACGCCGTGATCGGTGATGGCGATGGCGGGCATGCCCCACTTTGCCGCCAGCTTTACGACCTCTTTCGTGTCGGTGAGGGCATCCATGGCGGACATTTTGGTGTGCAGGTGCAGCTCCACGCGCTTTTCCGGCGCGTGATCCTCGCGCCCGGTGTGGGGAACCTGCTCGATGTCGCGGGGGTTGAGCTGCATGTCGTGGCCGTCGTAGGTCAGCTCCATCGTGCCTGAAATACGCAGCCACATTCCCTCGGAAATGGTGCCGAGCAAAGGCTCGATCTCCTTGTCAAGCATACGCTTGCGCACGATTACCGAGCCGGTGTAGTCCGTCATTTCGATGGTCATCACCCACATACCGGGGCGGCGTGTCTCATGGCAGTCGAACTTAAAGACCTTTCCCTCCACGATCACGCGCCCGGCCTTGGGGTTAAGCTCGCTCATGGGCATGAGGCTGCCCTTGATGGGGCGGCCAAGGATCAGCTTGCCGCCCTCTTTTTTTGCGGCAGCAGCCGCCGGAGCGGGCGCTGCCGCAGGAGAGGGCACTTCCGGCGCGCTGACGCGCACCTCATGCAGGTCGAAGGCGGCGGCAATGAGCCGTTCGACCTCGATGCGCGTTTCGATACTCAGCGGCGCGGTGAGCGTAAGCGCCATCGTGCGCGCCTTCTGATCCAGCGTCACACTGGTCACCTCGGCGCGCGCAAGCTGTGCGCGCAGGTCGGCGTGCAGCGCAAGGCCGCCGAATAATTCAAGAAACGGAATGCGATCCGGCATGGTCGTTATCTCCTTACAAATGGGCGATCTCGTCCATCAACGCGTCGACAAGCTTCTCCTGTGGCATTTTGTAAAGGATTTCTCCTTTACGGAAGAGCAAACCCTCTCCCCTGCCGCCGGCCACACCGATGTCGGCATGCGAGGCTTCACCCGGCCCGTTGACCACGCAGCCCATCACCGCCACGGTGATCTTCTTCGGGCAGTCGGCCAGCCGGCGCTCAAGCTCCTCGACGATGGGGATCATATCATAGCTCGTGCGGCCGCAGGTGGGGCACGAGATCAGGTTGACGCCGCTGCTGCGCACGCCTGCCGCCTGCAAAATCCGCTTGGCGGCGTACACCTCCTCCACCGGGTCGGCGGTAAGCGAAACGCGCAGCGTGTCGCCGATGCCAAGGCACAAAAGCCCCCCGATGCCCACGGCGGATTTGATCATCCCCATGGTGGGCGTGCCCGCCTCGGTGACGCCCAGGTGCAGCGGGTAGT
>CAYPLM010000183.1:0-3356 GCA_964411575.1 uncultured Oscillibacter sp.
GTCCACGCCTGCGGCCACGAGCATGTTGGCCACCAGCTTGGCGGAGATGGGGTCGCGGCTTTTGGCCTTGCGATCCTGACGGGCGTAGCCGAAGTACGGCATCACGGCGGTGATGCGCCCCGCGCTGGCGCGGCGGCAGGCGTCGGTCATGATCAAAAGCTCCATCAGGCTGTCGTTGACGGGCTTGCAGGTGGACTGGATGAGAAACACGTCGCTGCCGCGCACCGTTTCAAACAGAGAAACGGAGGCCTCGCCGTCGGCGAAGCTCTTTACCTCGGACTCACCGAGCTTGGTGCCGATCATCTTGCAGATGTCCGCAGCCAGCTTGGGGTTCGAGTTGCCGGTGAAGATCTTGATGTCCTTGCCATGAGAAATCATAATTCCAATACTCCCTCTTTGGTTTTTTGATCTTTCTGGTATATGTGAACGGGGTGTTGCTTACTTCTTTTGAAAAATTTTGCGCCGTGCGGCCGCCCAGCCGGGCTTGACCGTCTGCTTGCTGCGCGCAAGCGCGAGCGCGTCCTCGGGCACGTCGTCAGTGATGGTGGAGCCGGCGGCGATGTAGCTGCCACGTCCCACCGCCACGGGGGCGATGAGGTTGGTGTTGCAGCCGATGAAGGCGTCGTCGCCGATGGTGCAGCGCTGCTTTTTGAAGCCGTCGTAATTGGTGGTGACCGTGCCGCAGCCGAAGTTGATGCGCTCGCCCACGTCGCTGTCACCCACATAGGTCAGATGCGAGATCTTGGTGCCGTTGCCGATGACGCTGTTTTTGATCTCCACAAAATCGCCCACGCGCACATGGTCACCGATGGCGCTGTTGGGACGCACATAGGCAAAGGGGCCCACGGTGGTGTGGCTGCCGACGGTGCTTTCGTTGAGCTGAGAGGCGTTGATCTCCGTCTCATCGCCGATCACGCAGTCGCGCACCATGGCGTTCGGGCCGACGGTGCAGCCTCTGCCGATCACCGTCTCGCCGCGCAGAATCGTGCCCGGCAGCAGAACCGTGCCCTCGCCGATCTTCACGCGGGGGTCGATATAGGTGGCAGCGGGGTCGAGAATGGTGACGCCGGCGGCAATGTGCGCCTCGATGATCTTCTGCCGGCACATGGGCTGCGCGGCGCGCAGCTCCTCTTCGTCGCCGATGGGCAAAAAGCCCTGCGCGATTTTGCAGCCCTTCGGGAAGGCGGCAAACGCCCCGTGCTCACGCAGCACGTCGCGGCAGGCGGCCGAGTCGGCGGAATACACCGCTCCGCCGGAAAACACGCCCACCGGCAGCACCACGCCGTTGACCACCAGCACCTCGCCCTCCACACCGTCGAGAAGCGCAAGAAGCTCGGAGGCGTGGTTCGCGCCGTCGACAAACGTGACATTGGCCTTTTTCGGCAGGTAAGGACGCATCAGCTCCTGCGCGGATACGTCGCAAACGAGAAAAAGCCGCTCCACGCCGCGACCCGTCAGCTCAGCGCACATCCACGTCAGGACGGGGCAGAACATCACAGGCTGCAGCATCAGCGGCGTTTTCTCTCTGGTGCAGGCAATATGATCCGGCATGAAAAGCACGGCGATCTTCTGTTCCATCGGGTATCCCTCCCCACTATATATATAATGCTATTATAACAAACTCTTTTCAAAAATCCACCCTTTCGCACAAAAAAAGCGAAAAATTTTTCTGCTTCTTCCGGGGTCGTAAAAATACGTTGGCAAAAATCATTTTTTGGTTGATTTCTTCAACTTTGTGCGGTATAATACGTAGACTTTCGATTGACAGGAGGCCGTGTGCGTGCTCAACATCGTTCTCGTCGAGCCGGAGATCCCGCAAAACTGCGGAAATATCGCCCGCACCTGCGCCGCCACCGGCGCGCGGCTGCACCTTGTGCGCCCGCTGGGCTTCGACATTTCCGACCGTGCCGTCAAGCGCGCGGGGCTGGACTACTGGCACCTTGTGGAGGTGACGGCCTACGATGGGCTCAGCGACCTCTTCGCCCGGCACCCCGAGGCCGCGCAGGACTGCTGGCTGGCCACCACCAAGGCCCCCCAGGACTACACCCACGCATGCTTTCGCGACAACTGCTGGCTGTTTTTCGGAAAGGAGACGGCGGGGCTTCCCGAGGACTTCCGGCGGCAGCACTACGACCGCTGCCTGCGCCTTCCCATGCGCGCCGAGGCGCGCAGCCTCAACCTGAGCAATTCCGTGGCCATCCTCACCTATGAAGCGCTGCGTCAACTGGGCTTTCCCGGCCTGACGGGCGAGGGTGAGATGGCGCGCGGCTAATCATCCCTTCACAAATCCGACGAAAAGGAGTGCATCTATGAACTACAACAAAAAGACCATCCGCGATGTCGATGTTTCCGGCAAGAAGATCCTGCTGCGCTGCGACTTCAACGTGCCTCAAAACAAAGAAACCGGCGAGATCACCAGCGACAAGCGTATCGCTGCGGCTTTGCCCACCATCCGCTATCTTCTCGAACGCGGCGCGGCCGTGATCGCCTGCTCGCACCTGGGCAAGCCCAAGGGCGAATGGAAGAAAAAGCTGACCCTCGCCCCCGTGGCTGCCCGTCTGAGCGAGCTTTTGGGACAGGAGGTCATCTTCGCCGCCGACGTGATCGGTCCGGATGCCAGGGCCAAGGCCGCCGCGCTCAAGGGCGGCGAGATCATGCTGCTGGAAAACCTCCGCTTCCACATCGAGGAGGAGAAGAACGACCCCGCCTTTGCCCATGAGCTTGCCTCCATGGCCGAGCTGTATGTGTCCGACGCGTTCGGCACAGTGCACCGCGCGCACGCCTCCACGGCGGGTGTGGCGGCGTATCTGCCCGCCGTGTCCGGCCTTCTGGTCGCGCGTGAGCTTGAGGTGATGGGCAAGGCGCTCGACGACCCCAAGCGCCCCTTCGTGGCCGTGCTGGGCGGCGCCAAGGTCAGCGACAAGATCAACGTTATCAACAATCTCCTCGAAAAGGCCGACACCGTGATCATCGGCGGCGGCATGGCCTACACCTTCATCAAAGCGCAGGGCGGCGAGATCGGCACCTCGCTGCTTGAAGAGGACAAGTGCGCCTACGCGCTGGAAATGCTCGAAAAAGCCAAGGCGCGCGGCGTAAAGCTGCTGCTGCCCGGTGACACGCTGGCGGCGAAGGAATTCTCCGCCGATGCCGAGCCTGTGACCGTGGAGACGATGCACATCCCCGCCGACATGATGGGCCTTGACATCGGGCCGGAGACGGTGGCGCGCTTCTGCGCGGCCGTGAAGGACGCGGGCACCGTGGTGTGGAACGGGCCGATGGGCGTTTTTGAGTTCCCCGCCTTTGCCGGCGGCACGAGAGCCATGGCGCAGGCACTGGCCGAAAGCGGCGCTGTGACC
>CAYPLM010000184.1:0-3355 GCA_964411575.1 uncultured Oscillibacter sp.
TGCCGGGTCCGTGCGCGCTCTGCGTTCTGATAACCGTATTTCCGTTGTATTCTAGATTTTATGGGGGAAATGGACGATGAAAATTGTGATTATCGGTCTTGGCTCCATTGGCCGGACAATCCTGGAAAACCTCTCCGGTGAAAAGCACACCATCACCATTGTGGATGAGGAGAAGGCCCTGATCGAAGGCCTGATCGAAAAATACGATGTCTTCGGCGTGGTGGGCAACGGTGCCTGCATGGAAATCCAGAATGAGGCCAATGTCGAGGACGCCGATCTGGTCATCGCGCTGACAAAGAATGATGAGCTGAATATTTTTGCCTGTCTTGTTGCCAAGCAGCTTGGCGTTAAAAACACCGTTGCCCGGGTCAGAAACCCTGCGTACAGAAAGCAGATCGCCCAGATGAAGGACGCGCTGGGGATCTCCATGGTGGTCAATCCGGAACGGGAAACGGCAAATGAAATATTCAATATGATCAATCTGCCCTCCGTGAGCCACATTGATTACTTCGCAGAGGGAAAGGCCCTGCTGGTGGAGGTCATCGCGGAGCCAGGGTGCTCCCTGATCGGGGAAAGCCTGATCTCCCTGGGAAGTAAGCTGAAAGCAAAGGTGCTGATATGCGCCGTTCAGAGGGGGGATGTGGTGACCATTCCCTCCGGCAGCTTCGTGATCGAGGAGGGGGATAAGATCCACTTTACCGCCGATGCCAAGAATCTGAGTGACTTCCTGGGAGAAACCCGTCTCGTGAAGGAGCCCATCCGGAACATCATGGTTGTTGGCGGCGGAAAAATCGGCTTCTACCTTTCGGATTCCCTGTCCCAGAGAAAATATGCCGTGAAGCTGATCGAAGAAAACCCTGCCAGAGCCGAAGACCTGGCGGAGGCCCTGCCCCATGTAACAGTGGCATGCGGGAATGGAACGCAGCATGATCTGCTGCTGGAGGAGGGCATTGAGGCCATGGATGCCTTCGTTGCCCTTACGGATGTTGACGAGGAAAACATCATCGTATCCATGTTCGCAAACAAGCGGAGGGTCAAGAAAACCATCGCCCAGATCCAGAGCGATGATCTGTATGGGATGCTGGATGAGCTTGGGATCGACAACAACGTTTCCCCCCAAAGCGTGGTGGCGAACAGGATCATCAGCTATGTCCGCGCCCTGGAAAACACGGTGGGCAGCAATGTCCTGACACTGTACCGGCTGGTCAATAACCAGGTCGAGGCATTGGAATTTGCCGCGAAGAGACAGGAACGGATCTACGACAAGCCGCTGAAGGAGCTGACCATCAAGAAAAACTGCCTGATCGCCTGTATCATCCGAAACAACGAAGTGATCATCCCCAACGGCAGCTCCACCATCCACCTCGGGGATAATGTGGTGGTCGTGACGACCCACAAGGACTTCGATGACCTGACTGACGTGTTTGAATAAGGTGATGCTATGAACTATAAACAGCTCGGAAGGATTCTGGGGAAGATCATGATTCTGGAGGCTATCCTGATGCTTGCTCCCCTGGGGGTGACTTTGGTCTACAGGGAATCCCTCGAACGTATCCTGGCATTTCTCATCCCCATCCTTCTTCTGGCCGCGATTGGCTTCTCGCTGCAAATTCCCAAGCCGGAAAGAACCAATCTTTACCAGAAAGAAGGCTTTGCCCTCACGGCATTGGCCTGGATCGTCATGACCCTGTTTGGCGCGATCCCCTTTGTGATCAACGGAGATATCCCAAATTATATCGATGCCTGCTTTGAGATCATGTCCGGCTTCACGACAACAGGCTCCAGTGTCATCACAGATATCGCGGCGGTTCCCCACTCCACCCTTTTCTGGCGCAGCTTCTCCCACTGGATTGGCGGCATGGGGATCCTTGTGTTCGTGCTGATCTTCATCCCGGAAAGCAACGATGGCTCGTCCATGCATCTGCTTCGGGCGGAAAGCCCCGGTCCCCAGGTCGGCAAGCTGGTATCCAAGATGAAGGTAAGCTCCAGGATCCTGTACCTGATTTATCTGGGTATGACCGTTCTTGAGGTTATCATTCTCATGCTGGATGAACCCATTGCGGGGTACGAAAGCGAACACTTCTTCTTCAGCCTGCTGGCCACATTCGGCTGTGCCGGTACCGGCGGCTTTGGCTTTATCCCCGGCAGCTTTGAGCTGTTCCACCCCTTCTCCCAGTATGTGATGTCGGTTTTCCTGATCCTGTTTGGCTGCAATTTCAGCCTGTACTACCTGCTGCTCATCGGAAAGCTCCGGGATGTCCTGCGGAGCGAGGAAGTTCGGGCATATTTCGCAATTGTTGCAGCCGCTGTGGGATTTGTGTTTCTCAGTCTGGTGGGGCGCTTTGAGCCATTCCCCCAGAGCTACACCACAGAGGAGGCCTTCCGCCATTCCCTGTTCCAGGTGGCGTCGCTGATGACCACGGCAGGCTATACCACCACGGATTATCATGTGTGGCCCCAGCTGGCTACCACAACCCTGGTTATCGTTATGTTCACCGGCGCCATGGCCGGTTCGACCGCGGGCGGTATCAAGGTCTCCCGAATCGTCATCGCCATGAAGGGTGCTTACATCAATATCAGAAAGCTGATCAATCCCCGTTATGTTCCCCACACGAAGTTTGAAGGAAAAACCCTGGAAAGCAAAACCATCAACGATGTGTTTGCCTATATCACCCTGTATGTCTTCATTTTCCTCGGGGCGCTGTTTCTTCTGTCCTTCGACCCTGTCAATGGTCAGACTGTAACCATTGTATCGGACGCGGGGACCTATGCCGTAAAGCACGGCTTCTTCAGCAATTTCTCTGCCGTGCTGACCTGTATTTCCAACGTAGGGCCCGCGTTTGAAGCGGTGGGACCCTATTCCAGCTTCGCGGGATTCAGCGATTTCTCCATGATCGTTCTAACCCTTACCATGCTGCTCGGGCGCCTGGAGATCCTGCCGGTTTTGATCCTGTTCAGCAGAAGAACCTGGAGAAAAGCCTGAAAGCCTTCTTGTTGAAAGCCTCCATGGCAACCGCTGGGGCAGAGAAAGCATCATCCTAAAAAATCGTGTCGGAGAACTCCGGCACGATTTTTTCTGTATTGTCAAAGGGAATTCGGTTTCTGAAGCCGGGGAATTTGCGACCAGGCGTGATTTTTTGCGGGATTTTTAGATCCTAAAAAGCTTCTCCGCATTTTGATGGGCGATTTTTTCCTTATCCTCCCGGGAGATGGGGGCGTTTTCCAGGAAGGTCTTTGCACCTGCATTGGAAATAAAGGGGCAGTCCACAGAGTGGATGATCCGGTCCGCACCTACCACATCCATGCAGAATTGCAGCTGGGGATAATCGAAAATGCCGCTGGGTGTGATGTACAC
>CAYPLM010000185.1:0-3188 GCA_964411575.1 uncultured Oscillibacter sp.
TTTGCGCCGCTGCATCTTCCACTACATCGCCTTCCCCACGCAGCAGCAGATGGAGCAGATCCTGCGCGTGCACTTCACCGATCTGGACGCGCGCCTTGCCTATCAGGCGCTGCAAACCTTTTATGCCATCCGCGCCATCGACAGCATCGAGAAAAAGCCCTCCACCAGCGAGCTTGTGGACTGGATCCGCGCGCTGCAGCTGGGCGGCGTGGAGGTCGAGCGCATCGGCCGCGAGATCCCGTTTGCCGGGGTGCTGCTCAAAAAGGATAAGGATCTCACCACGCTCTCGCGGAGAATGCGCTGATGTTTGTCTCCTTTTTCTATCTGCTGCGCCAGCGCGGCTTTACCGTGAGCCTGAACGAATGGATGACGCTTCTCGAGGGGCTTCTTCTCGGGCTGCACCACTCCTCGCTCACCGGCTTTTACGACCTGTGCCGCGCGGTGCTGGTGAAAAGCGAGGCCGATTACGACCGCTTTGACGCCGTGTTTCTGGAGTACTTCAAGGGCGTGCCCTTCACGGAGGAGCTGCCCGACGAGCTTTACGACTGGCTCAATCACCCGCAGAACGCGCTCGAGGAATTCCGCGCGTTTCTTGTCTCGCAGGGCTATGAGGAAAAGACCGTGGAGGAGATGCTGCGCGCCTTTGCTGAGCGTCTGCACGAGCAGACTGAGGAGCACAATGGCGGCTCCTACTGGATCGGCACCGGCGGCTACTCCAACTTCGGCCACTCCGGGCACAGCCCGCAGGGCATCCGCGTGGGCGGTGTGAGCCGGTACCGCCGCGCCTTTGAGGTGGCGGGTGAGCGGCGCTTCCGCGATTTCCGGCACGACAACACGCTCGACATCCGCCATTTTCAAATGGCCTTCCGTCTGCTGCGCCAGTATTCTGACCAGAGTCTGGGTGAGAAAACGGAATTTGACGTGGATGAGACCATCCGCGCCACCTGCGACAACGCCGGCACGCTCTCCGTGCGCTACCGGCGGCCCCGGCGCAACACCGTGAAGGTGCTGATGCTGATGGACTCCGGCGGCTCGATGGACTACTACGCGGGGCTGTGCTCGATGCTCTTTCAGGCCGCGCAGAAGGCCAACCAGTTCAAGGAGCTGCACGTCTACTACTTCCACAACTGCATCTACGGCAATGTCTACACTGACCCGCGCATGCGCCGTGAGCACGCCGTGCCCACCGAATGGGTGCTGAAAAACTTCGGCAGCGAATACAAGGTGATCCTCGTGGGCGACGCGCTGATGGATATGTACGAGCTCAACGGCAAGCGCTACGACTACGGCGCGGCGGAAACACGCCGCTCGGGGATGGACTGGCTGCGGCTGTTTGCCGCGCAGTACCCGCACCTCGTCTGGCTCAACCCCGAGGAGCCGCCGCGCTGGAGCGGTTACTGGGGCGAGAGTTACGGCCACATCGCCCGCCTGATCGACATGCACCGCCTCACCGTCGACGGTCTCAGCGCCGCGATGAAAAAGCTGCTCGTCAACCGCTGAACATATCACCGGATCCGCCCCTTCGGCATAGGCTGGACAGGAAGGGAGTGGATCGCAATGGATCACTATTTCTTCACCGCCCGCTCGGTCACGCATGCCCAGCAGATGGCACGCGCGCTTGAGCAGGCCGGGATCGGCGCGAAAATGCGCCGTGCAGGCGCGGGGCTGAGCGACCGCGGCTGCGCCTATGTGCTGGAGATCAGCGCAAAAAGCTATCTGCGCGCCCGGCGGCAGCTGACGGAAAAGCGGCTGCGCCCGGTGCGCGTGTTCGTGCAGGAGGGCGGCACGCTGCGCGAGGTGCTGCCATGAGCGCATATCTTGACAATGCCGCCACCACGCTGCGCAAGCCTTCCTGCGTCCATCGCGCAGCAGCAGATGCACTGCGCAGCATGACCTCCCCCGCACGAGGGCACTACGCCCCGGCGCGCCGGGCGGAGGAGACGGCCTTCCGCTGCCGCGAGCGCGCTGCGGCGCTGTTCGGCGCGGGCTCACCGGAGCGCGTGGTGTTCACGATGAACGCCACGCACGCGCTCAACCTCGCCATCCGCTCGCTTGTGCCGCCGGGCGGGCACGCGGTGATCTCCGGCTATGAGCACAACGCCGTCACACGTCCGCTGCACGCGCTGGACGCACAGGTGGACGTTGCCGCCTCGCCGCTTTTCGACCGCGCCGCCTGCGTGCGCGCGTTTGCCTCGCTCATCCGCCCCGGTCTGGATGCCGTGGTGTGCACGCACGCTTCCAACGTCTTTGGCTTCGTGCTGCCCATTGAGGACATTGCGGCGCTGTGCCGTGCGGCGGGCGTGCCGCTGGTAGTGGACGCGTCGCAGTCTGCCGGGCTGCTGCCGCTGGATATGAGCACACTGGGTGCGGCCTTTGTCGCCATGCCGGGGCACAAGGGACTCTACGGCCCGCAGGGCACGGGGCTTCTCCTCTGCGCGCATGAGACCTCTCCCCTGCTGCACGGCGGCACGGGCAGCGACTCTCTGTTGCAGCAGATGCCCGCCTACCTGCCCGACCGGTTGGAACCCGGCACGCACAACATGCCCGGCATCGCCGGGCTGGAGGCAGGGCTGCGTTTTGTGCAGGAGCTCGGCACGGCGCGCATTTTAGCCCACGAGCGCGCGCTGCTGCGATACGCAGTGCACACGCTCGCGCGCATACCGCAGGTGACGTGCTTTACCTCCGAGGACGAAGCGGCATGCTCCGGCGTGCTGTCGTTCACGCTGGCAGGGCGTTCGCCCGAGGAGGCCGCCGAACAGCTGAGCGAGCGCGGCGTTGCCCTGCGTGCAGGGCTGCACTGCGCGCCGCTGGCGCACCGCACGGCCGGCACGCTGCCCTCCGGCACGCTGCGGGCAAGCTTCTCCGCCTTCAGCACTCGCGCCGACGTCGATGCCCTCTGCTCTGCCCTGCGCGGCTTCCCCGCTGAGGGCTGATCCCCCCATACACGCCGCTTCTGATGAACAGGGGCGCAGACAGTTTCCCACCCGTCTGCGCCCCTGTCTCTTTGTTCTGCCGCACAGAGCGGCAGCTGTCCGGCTGTTTTGGACGTATCATTGACCACAAGCATAAAGGCATTGCTTCCTTTGCTACAGAGGCGCATTCATGGTAAAGGTTTTGCCTCTATGCTCAACTCTTATTTATGACAATGGGGTCAGGCTCATCGCCTGACCCCAACATTTATTATAGAA
>CAYPLM010000186.1:0-3188 GCA_964411575.1 uncultured Oscillibacter sp.
CGGCGCGCAGCACGTCGCCCGGCTCCACCAGGTATTGCAGCAGCTCCGTTACCAGCTCGGAGGCGGAGGAGGCGTAGGGCTCGTGGAAGTTGAGCGCAGCGGACTCGATGTAGTTTGCGGCGCGGCGGTGATGGTCGATCACAGCCACGCGGTTGCACGCGTCAAGCAGCTGCTCGGACTCCACAAAGTCGGGCCGGTTGGTGTCCACCACCACCAGCAGCGCCCCGGCCTGTGCCTTAATGAACGCGTCGGAACCGCTGATGAACACATCCTTGTATTCCGGCAGCGCGCTCAGCCGCTTGAGCATGGCGCCCGCCACGTTTTTCTCCATGTCGATAACGATCTGCGCGTCCTTGCCGCGCTTGCGGGCGATGCAGCAGATGCCCACCGCCGCGCCCACCGCGTCCATATCCGCGCTCTTGTGCCCCATGATGAACACCTGCCGCGCGTCGCTGATCAGCTCGCCAAGCGCGTTGGCCATGACGCGGGATTTTACCTTGGTGCGCTTTTCGGTAGCCTTGCTGCGCCCGCCGTAAAACTCAAAGTCGAGGCTGTTGCGCACGACGGCCTGATCGCCGCCGCGAGAGAGCGCCATCTCGATGGAGAGCGTGGCGTTGCGGAAAAGCGTCTCGTAGTCATCCTCGTCCTTGCCGATGCCGATGGACAGCGTTGCCGCCACGCCGTCCTCCGTGACGATCTCACGCACCGCGTCAAGCACGGCGAACTTCCCCTCTAGCAGCGCGGCATAGTGCTGCTCGTCGAGAATGAGGAGGTAGCGGCTGCTGTCGTACTTGCGCAGAAGGGCGCAGCTGCCCTCCACCCACGCGCTGATGCGCTCGTCGATCTGGGCAAGCAGCGCGCTGCGGCTTGCCACCGTTCCGGCCTTCATCAGCTCTTCATAGTTGTCCAGCATCAAAATAGCCACCACGGGGCGGCGCGCGGCGTTCTGCTCGCGCAGCAGCTCCTGCTCGGTCACGTCCTGCCAGTAGGTCACGGCCAGAAGCGAGGTGCGCGTGCTCTCGCCGCTGCGGCGGTGCGCGGAAGGGTGTGCCAGTGTGCCGCTGACGTGAAAGCGCCTGTCGTTGAACGTCAGCGTCTCAGGGCATTCGCTGCGCCCCTCGAGCAGCCAGCGGTCGGAAAAACCGGGCAGCAGCTCCTCCAGCTGGTTGTGAAACAGCGTCTCGCCCGTACCCGTGGCCTGGCGGAAGCTGTCGTTCGTCCACACCACCTCGCGCGTATCGGGGCGGTAGATCATCATGGCAAACGGCGCGCTCAGAAGCGATGAGCTGCCCGCGCTCTGCATCTCCTCGCTCACACCGTCCATATAGCGCAGGATGCCCTCGCGGCGCTTTTGCGCGTTGGCACGGAAATAGAGGTACAGCAGCGCAATCGCCACCCCCTCGCACAGAGCCAGCAGAGGCTCCAGCCACGCCGTGATCACAGCAAACACAATGGTCGCAAAGAAGTATAGCTTCATATTCGGCTCGGGCAGCATGCTGCGCTTTTTGCTCATCGGGACCGCTCCTTTCACAGATACATATAGATATTGTATTATAGCACAGCTCGCCGCCGGGAACAAGCCCGCCGCCGGTGAAAATTTATGCAAAATCAAAATTGTCCCCCTCCGCCGCAAAAAAGGGTATACATTCGCCGCAAATTGTGCTATACTATAGCATCAAGTGTTATTCACCGGCTCCGGTCGGTTTTATTAGATGACAAGTCCACACGAAAAACAGGGCGCGGCGGCGCTTCGTGACCGGCGGATCGGGGCCGGAGGCGGAGTGCGGCGTCCGTTGTTTCCATGCGTCCTTTTTCGAGCGTCGGGCTGCATCCGCCAAGCACAAGGAGGAAAAAACATTGGCTGAACAATTAAAAATCATCCCCCTCGGAGGGCTCAACGAGATCGGAAAGAACATGACGCTCTACGAGTACGGCGGCGAGATCATCGTCGTTGACTGCGGCATGGCCTTTCCGGACGACAACATGTACGGCATCGACTGCGTGATCCCCGATGTGACGTACCTCACCAAACACAAAAACCGCATCCGTGGCCTGTTCATCACCCACGGGCACGAGGATCACATCGGTGCCATCCCCTACGTTTTAAAGCAGGTCAACATGCCCATCTACTGCACGCGCCTGACCGCAGGGCTCATCCGCCTCAAGCTCGAGGAGCACGGGCTTTTGAAAACCACCAAGATCGTCACCGTGGAAAGCGGCATGACGGTCAAGGCCGGCAAATTCAGCGTGGAGTTCATCCACGTCAACCACTCCATCGCCGATAGTGTAGCCTTCGCCATCCACACGGGGCTGGGTACCGTGGTGCACACGGGCGACTTTAAGATCGACTCCACGCCCATTGACGGCGAGGTGATCGACCTGGCGCGCTTTGGCGAGCTGGGGCGGCAGGGCGTGCTGGCACTGCTGGCCGACTCCACCAACGTCGAGCGCGCGGGCTACACGCCCAGCGAGCGCACCGTGGGCAAGAGCTTCAGCCGCCTGTTCGCCGGCTGCAAGCAGCGCATCATCGTCACCACCTTTGCCTCCAACGTCCACCGCATTCAGCAGGTCATCGACGCCGCCGCCGAGGCAGGACGCAAGGTGGCCGTGACGGGGCGCAGCATGGAAAACATCACCAAGGTCGCCACTGACCTTGGCTACATGAAGCTGCCCAAAAACACCGTGATGGACATCAACAAGCTCAAGACCCTGCCGCTTGACAAGCAGGTCATCATCACCACCGGCTCTCAGGGCGAGGAGATGAGCGCGCTCTACCGCATGGCCTTCTCGCAGCACAAGCAGGTGGAGGTCGGCCCCGGCGACCGTGTGATCATCTCCGCAAGCGCCATCCCCGGCAACGAAAACACCGTCTCGCGCGTCATCAACGAGCTGTTCCGCAAGGGCGTGGAGGTGATCTACGACCGCGCCGACATGCTGCACGTTTCGGGGCACGCCTGCCAGGAAGAGCTCAAGATCATCCACGCGCTCACCAAGCCCCGGTATTTCATCCCCCTGCACGGTGAGCAGCGCATGCTTCAGATCCACAAGGATCTCGCCATGTCCATGGGCATGGCGCGCAAAAACATCGCCATCTGCGACAACGGCGACGTCATCGAGATCGGCGCACGCTCGTTCAAGCACCTCACCGCAGCCGTTCCCGCCGGCGAGGTGTTCGTCGACGGCAGCGG
>CAYPLM010000187.1:0-3181 GCA_964411575.1 uncultured Oscillibacter sp.
ACATGGTGATGAACCAGTTGCTCTCGCTGTCGTAGCCGAGGGGGATGGAGTTGGGGTCGATGGCCTTGATCTGCGCGCAGACCTGTTCCATCTCTTCCCAGGTGGTGGGGACAGGGATGTTGTTGGCCGCAAAGAAGGTCTTGTTGTAGTAGAGAACTTCGGTGGACTTGGAGAAGGGCATGGAATACATCAGGCCATCGCCGAACTGGCGGCCTTCGTTGTAGTAGCCCTCGATGAAGTCGGCCTTCTGCTCGTCGGTGAGGCCAAGGGTCTCGGTGCTGCCGTCGGCACGGGTGACGGTCTCAGTGCTGTTGATGAGGCTGTCCAGCGTGGCCACGGCACCGGCCATGTTGTACAGCGCGATGTGGTCGGGATAGCAGTAAGCGATGTTGGGCTGGCTGCCGACGGTGATCTCAGTGGAGACCTGGTTGCGCACGTCGTCATAGCTGCCGATCTTTTCCCAAGTCACATGGATGTTGGGATAGATCTTGTTGAACTCGGCAATGTAGTTGTCGAGCACGTCGGAGAGGTTGGTGCCCATGGTGTGATAGAAGGTGATGTTGACGTCGCTGCCGTCATAGCCGCCCTCGGGGACGACGAAGTTGCCGACGGGCTGCTCGGTCTGTTGGTTGTCGCCGGGGTTGTCGGGGGTGGGATCGGGAGTCTTGTCCTGGGCGCAGGCAGTCAGAGAGAGGATCATGACGGCTGCAAGCAGGAGCGCGCAGAGTCTTCTTTTCATGGTGAGTTTGCTTCCTTTCTTCGTATGGTGGATGGATCACGATTTATTTTCGGGGCAAATGCCCAAAAATACGGTTTAGCCCTTGATGCCGCTACGGCTCACGCCCTGCATGATATACTTGCGCAGGAACACAAACACGAGGAACAGCGGCAGTGACACCATCGCCACGGCAGCCATCTGCACCGGGTAGTTGACATCGCCGGTGGTGTCGGTGAAGGCGTTTCGCAGGCCGTTGGTGATCATCTGGTGCGCTTCGTCGTTGGCGACCAGACGCGGCCAGATGTAGGAGTTCCATGCGCCCATCATCTTGAGGATGGTGATGGAGATCAGCGTGGGCAGGGACAGCGGGATCATCACCTTCCAGAGGTACTTGATGTCGCTCGTGCCGTCGACCTTGGCGGCCAGATACAGCTCGTTGGGGATCTGCAAAAAGTTCTGGCGCAGAAGGTAGATGTAGAACACGCTGACAAGGAACGGAACGATGAGCACCGTGAAGGTATTGCGCCATCCGAGGTTGGTGACGGTGGAGTAGTTGGTGATGGTGAACAGCTCACCGGGGATCATCATCGTAGCCAGTAGCGCGCCGAACATAGCGTCCTTGCCCTTGAACTCAAGGCGGGCAAAGGCGAAGGCCGAGAGCACCGTGATAACAAGAGAGAGGATTGTGGACACCACGCCGACATACATCGTGTTGAGGAACAGGCGGCCGAGGCTTGCGGAGGTGAACGCCTCAGCATAGTTGCTCCACATCACCTGCGTGGGCCAGAAGGTGGGCGTGGACATGCGGTACTCCGTCAGCGTTTTGAGCGAGGAGTTGATCATCCAGTAGAACGGGAAAAGCACGATCGCCGCCATCAGCAGCAAAAACGCATAGATGACAACGGTGACGATGATCTTCATCACACGGCTGCGCGTGCTTTCCTTGCGCAGATCTTTTTCGTGCAGGATCGTCATATCAGAACTCATAGCGAACACCTCAATAATGCACGTTCTTTTTGCTCACGCGCAGGTTGATCATCGTCACCACGAAGATCAGCGCGAACAGGATCAGCGCCGCCGCGCTGGCACGGCCCTGACTGTTGCTCTCAAGCGCGTCATAAATAAAGCCGACCATCGTGTTCAGCCGCCCGGCATCGTCCGCAGGACCCATGTTTTCGCCGAAGATACCCACGATGCTGGTGTACTCCTTGAAGCCGCCGATAAAGCCCGTGATAACCACATAGGAGATCATCGGAGAGAGAAGGGGCACGGTGATGCGCGTGAAGATGCGGCGGCGGGAAGTGCCGTCCACGCGCGCGGCGTCGTAATACTGGCGGTTGACGCTCTGCAATCCACCAAGCAGGATGAGGATCTTGAACGGCAGCGCGTTCCACACGATGTAGACCGTCATCACGGCGATGTTTGCCGCGTAGCTTGAGCCATAGTTGATCCAGTTGACATGGGTTCCGCCGAAAAATTCGATGATGTTGTTGATGATGCCGGCGGTGATGATGAGCTCATTTTCCGTGCCGTAGAAGCTGCCGACGATGTTGAACATGGCGGCAAACACCATGCCGATGGCGATGGAGTTGGTGACATAGGGCAGGAAGAAGATCGTTTGCAGCAGCTTTTGCAGCGGGCGGATAGAGTTGAGGCACACCGCGATCAAAAGTGCGAGCACGGTGGAAATGGGCACGGTGAGCACGCACAGAAGCACCGTGTTTTTCATGCACTGTAGGAATTTTTTGTACTTGACAACCTTGAGGAAGTTTCCGACCCCAAACTCGAACACCGCACCGTTGACGGCCTGCAGGCCGCTGTAGTTTTCGAGGAAGGCCATACGAACCGTGTTGATGATGGGCCACACCGTAAACACCAGCAGAATGATGATCGCCGGCGCAAGGTACAGCCATGCTTTCCATCTGTTTTTACTGGCTACCATATCACTTGACCTCAAAATACACGCGCGTGTCGTCCTGCTTGCTGAACAGGAAGACCTTGCTGGGCTTGAGCGAATAGCGCACCGTCTCGGCGGCAGTGTTGACTCTGGCCTCGGCGGGGATGATGGAGCGGACGGTGGGGTTGATGGACTCACTGCTGCGGGAGACGACGCTCACATCGCGCCCCATGACCTCGACGTTGTTAAGCTGGCAGGCAAGCGGGCCATTTTCGTCAAGCACAAAGCCCTCGGGACGGATACCCACGGTGACCTCCTGGTCGGCAGCACCGGGTACGTCGAGCACGTTAGATTCGCCGATGAAGAGCTTTTCGCCCCTGACCGTGCCGTGGAAGAGGTTGATCGGCGGCGTGCCAAGGAAGGTGGCCACGAAGAGGTTGACCGGCTGGTCGTACACCTCCTGCGGGTGGCCGATCTGCTGCACCACGCCCTCGCGCATGACAACGATCATGTCGGAGATGGACATGGCCTCCTCCTGGTCGTGCGTGACAAAGACGGTGGTGATG
>CAYPLM010000188.1:0-3169 GCA_964411575.1 uncultured Oscillibacter sp.
TCGTCAACCTGGCGCTGGAAGGTATCATGATCTTTGGCGCGTTCATTGGCGTGTGGTTCGTACGCATCCTGCAAGCCAGTGATGCCGTGCTCGCGCTCAAAAAGAGCAACAACTGGGTCGCCCTGCAGGGCGTGATGCTGGCGACGATGCTGGTGGCGGCCGTGTTCGGCGCGATCTTCTCGCTGCTTCTGAGCTTCGCCTCCATCAACCTGCGCGCCGACCAGACCATCGGCGGCACCGCACTCAACCTGATGGCTCCCGCGCTGGTGCTCTTCCTCATCCGCATCATTGCCAACCAGAACACCCTGCAGATGCTCACCGGTGACGCGGCCAGCTGGTTCATGATCAAAAAATCCACGCTCGGCATCGATAAGAATACCGACCTGGGCTTTTTCGGCGAGACATTCATCAACAAAACGTATCTCGCCACCTATGTGTGCATTATCCTGTTTGTGGTGCTGTCGATCATCCTGTACAAGACGCGCTTCGGTCTGCGTCTGCGCGCCTGCGGCGAAAATCCCCAGGCCGCCGACTCGCTGGGCATCAATGTGTACAAAATGCGCTACACCGGCACCACCATCTCCGGTGCGCTGGCCGGTATGGGTGGCTTTGTCTATGCGCTTACCACGGCTAACTGCGCCTCCAACGGCGACGTGGCGGGCTTCGGCTTCCTGGCGCTGGCCGTGATGATCTTCGGCAACTGGAAGCCGCTGAACATCGCGCTCTCGTCGCTGCTGTTCGGCCTGTTCAAGTGCATTGCTGCCAGCTATGACAGCATCGACATCAACGGCGACGGCATCTGCATGCTCTCCCAGATCGGCATCAGCACGCATCTGTACCGCATGCTGCCCTATCTCATCACGCTGCTCGTGCTGGCCTTCACCTCCAAGAGCTCCCGCGCTCCCAAGGCCGAGGGCGTGCCCTACGACAAGGGACAGCGCTGAGCGCAAAAACACTCATATCCTGCAAAAGACCGCCGCGAGTTTGAACTCGCGGCGGCTTTTCAGTCTGTTAAAAGCCTCGCAGAGTTTCGCGTCCGCAGACGCGAAATCATTGTGATCGTTTTTTCCGGCGACATGCGCGTCGGAAAAAACACTGCTCAGCCCGTAAACGTGCGAGCGCGCAGCGCGAGTGCGCTGCGGCGGGCTGCAAGCCTTCTCAAAAAAGCGGCGTTAGCCGGTTTTTTGACAGTCTCAAAAGACCGCCGCGAGTTTGAACTCGCGGCGGCTTTCTTGAGCGGGCAAAAGAAAAAACGGCCGCCGCCGCAGCCGTTTTCTCTGATTGGTCGGAAGATTGGATGAAAAGAAGCTTTTGTCTCTTGCAGGACTAAGCATACCCAAGGCTTGTTAACAAAGTTCGGGCGAGTTGTTACAAAAGGATTAAATCTCACAAAAAATTATGGTAAACCTGTCGAGCGGCGCAGCGTGCGGAAAAATTCCCCCAGAACATCCCGACACTCGTCTCCCAGCACACCGCCCAGCACGGCAGGCGGATGGGGAAAGTCCTCCATAAAAAGGTTCATCACGCCGCCGCACGCGCCCATGGCCTCGTCCCGCGCGCCGTACACCACGCGCGAAACGCGCGCGTTGAGGATCGCCCCAGCGCACATCGGGCACGGCTCGAGCGTGACATACAGCGTGCAGCCGTCCAGCCGCCATGTGCCCAGCGCCTCGTTGGCTGCGGCGATGGCCTCCATCTCAGCGTGGGAGGCGGTGGCGTGCTTTTCCTCGCGCCGGTTGCGCCCCACGCCCACAATCTCTCCGCCGCGCACGATCACGCAGCCTACGGGTACCTCTCCGGCGCGTGCGGCCTCGCGCGCAAGGGTCAGCGCGGCGTGCATATAACGTTCATGCTCTGTCATGGTTTCCTCCTGTTTAATCCCTGGCATATTTGCCCATACTGTCTGTGTAAACTGAAGGGGGCGAGCCTTCGCCCGGAAAGGGGACCGTTATGCGAAACAGGCAACGCACGCGCCGCACGGCGCGCGACCCGCGTCAGCAGGAGCTTCTCTCCGATCTCGCGAGCGTACAGGAGGAGCTTTCGCTGGCTTACGCCCGCTTTGACAACGCCGTGGAGCCGGAGCTGGTGGAGGCGGCGATCTATGAGATCAATGCGCTACGTGCGCGCTGCGGGTATCTGCTGCGCCTGCTCAAGGAGAGCGGCGCGCAGGCCGCCGTGCGCCCGGTGACGGAGGGGGCGGCCACATGGGTATAGAGGACTATGCGCTGCTTCTGGTGCTGGGTGCGCTGGTGGTCACAGCAGCGGCGAGGCTGTTTGCCGCACCGCTCAGGCTGGCGCTGCGGCTGCTGCTCAGCGCGCTTTTTGGGCTGGCGGCGCTGCTGGCGGTCAACCTTGCAGGAAGCATCACGGGCGTGACGCTGGGGCTGAATCTGCCAAACGCGCTGGTGGTGGGCGTGCTGGGCGTGCCGGGGCTGGCGCTTTTGCTGCTTTTACAGTGGGTGTTCGTATAGCGCGGAATACGAAAAAGAAAATTTTGATTTTGCCATTTAAGAAAAAGGGAGATAATCGAAGAAAAAATGAGCATTCGAGAGCATTTGCTGCACTAAATAAATTTGCTGTTGACAATTTCGCCGGGGTGTGCTATAAATATGCTCGTTCCGATTTTACCAAGGGACAGGCAAAATGTAAAGAGCTACATTGATCATCATAAACGGAGGAAAACTCAACATGTCCACTTTCATGGCCAATCAGAGCAACATCGAGCGCAAGTGGTACGTCATCGATGCTGCCGGCAAGCCCATGGGCAAGACTGCTGTTGCAGCGGCTGATCTGCTGCGCGGCAAGCTCAAGGTCACCTACACCCCGCACGCTGACTGCGGCGACAACGTCATCATCATCAACGCCGGCAAGGCTGTCCTCACCGGCAACAAGCTTGAGCAGAAGTACTACCGCACTCACTCCGGCTGGGTCGGCGGCCTCAAGGAGACCAAGTACCGCATCCTCATGCAGGAGAAGCCCGAGCTCGCCATGCGCGTTGCCGTGCGCGGCATGATGCCCCGCAACACCGTCACCAAGGACTCCCTCAAGCGTCTGCACATCTACGCCGGCGCCGAGCATCCCCACACCGCCCAGAAGCCCGAGACCTGGGAAGTCAAGTAAGGAGGATAAAGAAGAATGTATCAGTCCAAGAAGCCTTATCTCTACGGCA
>CAYPLM010000189.1:0-3163 GCA_964411575.1 uncultured Oscillibacter sp.
ATAAAAATTTTTTCCTGTCGCCGCTTGATTATTTCCGTAAAGTTTATTATAGTATATTTTGAGCCCTTCGTAAAGCAACGGTATTTCATCTTTTCCACAAGTATTACTCATGTACGGGAGGATTTGCCATGTCAAACAGCAAATATGCCGCCTTTGCCGCTGCGGTGGAGACCGGGAGCCTCACGCGCGCCGCTGCACAGCTGGGCTACACGCAGTCTGGCGTGAGCCATCTGATCCGTGCGCTCGAGGACGAGCTGGGGCTGCCGCTGCTGCTGCGCACGCGCGGCGGCGTGACGCTCACCCCCGAAGGACGCGAGCTGCTGCCCCACATCCGGCAGCTGCTCTCTGCAGAGCGCGACATGCTGCACCTGTGCGAGAATCTGCGCGGGCTGTCGGCGGGTACAGTGTGCGTGGGGACGTTTTCCAGCGTTGCCATCGCCTGGATGCCGGAGCTGACGCGCCGCTTTGCGCTGCTGCATCCGGGCGTGCGCATCGACATCCTCAACGGCACCTATTCCGTGGTCGAGGAGGCGCTGCTGTGCGACAGGGTGGATTGTGCGTTCGTCGCCATGCCCTCGCGCGAGGAGTTTTCCGTCACGCCACTGCTGCGCGACCGGCTGATGGCGCTTCTGCCGATGGACAGTCCGCTCGCCGGGCGCAGGGAGGTCACGGCGCGGCAGCTTGCCGCCCTGCCCTATATCGTGCCGGCCGAGGGCACAGAGTATGACGCAGGCCGGTTTTTCGCCCGTGCAGGGCAGACGCCGCAGGTGCGCTTCAACGCCGGGGATGACTATGCCGCCGTGGCGCTTGCGCGCAAGGGGCTGGGCTTTACGGTGCTGCCCGAGCTTTTGCTGCAGGACCTTGCGCTCAACGGTCTTTGCGCCGTGCCGCTTTCTGGTGCGGAGCGCGAGATCGCGCTGGCTGTCAGCCGCGCGCGCTGTCCCTCGCCCGCGCTGAGCACCTTTCTTCAATTTGTACAGGATGTGCTTCCCTCCATCACGGAGCAGGCACACTGAATATCACCAACAAGGAGAATCGTTATGAATCATTTTGCCGCCATTCGCGAAAAGCTGTCTGCCTACGGGCTGGACGCCCTGATGCTCACCGAGCAGTACAACCGCTACTATGCCACCGACTTTGCCTCCGGCGGTTCCGACGGTCTTGCCCTGATCTGCAAGAACAAGTGCTACTACTTCACCGACTCTCGCTACACCGTGGCTGCTCAGCGCCACGTCACCGACGCCGAGATCACCATCACCGGCAACGGCCGCGGCTATGTGGAGCTTGTCAACGAGGTCATCGAGGCGGAGGGCATCAAGGTGCTCGGCATCGACGAGGCGTACATGACCGTCTCCAGCTACAACGCCTATTCCGCCAAGCTGCACGCCGAGCTCAAAGGCGCCTCCGCTCTGATGCGCGAGCTGCGCGTGGTGAAGGACAAGGACGAGATCGACCGCCTGATCGCCGCCCAGCGTATTGCCGAAAAGGCGCTCGAGGAGACGCTGCCGATGATCAAGCCCGGCGTGACGGAAAAGGAAGTTGCGGCGTATCTGGTCTACCGCATCCTCGCCAACGGCGCGGAGAACGTGTCCTTCGACCCCATCGTTGTCTCCGGTGAGAATGGCGCCATGCCGCACGGCGTGCCCAGCGATAAGAAGATCCAGTCCGGTGAGTTCGTCACCATCGACTACGGCGCGCTCAAGGACGGCTACTGCTCCGACACCACGCGTACCTTTGCCGTCGGCGAGGTCACCGAGGAAATGCGCAAGGTGTACAACACCGTGCTCGAGGCGCAGTGCGCCGCCATCGCCGCCACTAAGGCCGGTGTTCTTGCCAGCGAGATCGATCTCACCGCCCGCAACATTATCCGCGATGCCGGCTACGGCGAGTATTTCGGTCACGGCTACGGCCACGGCGTGGGCGTGGAGATCCACGAAGCGCCCTCTGTCAGCTACCGCAACGAGACCCCGCTGCCCGCCTACTGCGCCACCAGCGCCGAGCCCGGCATCTACATCCCCGGCAAGTTCGGCGTGCGTATCGAAGACGTGGTCATCCCCACCGAGGACGGCTGCATCAACCTCACTAAGCTTCCCAAGGAGCTCATCATCCTCTAAAAACGCAAACCGCACGGAAAGCTCTTCCGTGCGGTATTTTTTGCATGCAAAAGCGCGGCAGCCGAAAAGGATGCAAAAAGCTTCCTGCACGGCGCGTTTGGCTGCATTTCGCGGGGTGCCGCGGCGCAGAAAACTTTATGTGTCCTGCTGCAAAAAGGCGAAGTGTTCTTCGTACAGCGCCGCGCCGCAGCGGCGCACCTCGGCGCAATAGGCGCGGTAGGCACACAACAGCTGCTCTGCCTGCGGCGTGAGCACCGCACCGCCGCCGTTGACTCCGCCGGAGGAGGAGTTGAGCAGCTTGAAGCCCAGCCCTTCCTCGGCCGTCTTGGTGATGCTCCACGCCTTGGAATAGGCCATACCCATCGAGCGTGCCGCGGCGCGCAGCGAGTGCAGCTCCTGCACGTTGTCGAGCAGCTCGGCTACGCCTGGGCCAAAGCACTTCTGGTCTGTAAAAAGCCGGATGGAGATCACAGGATGAAGCTCATTTGACATAAGCGCCGCCCTCCTTTGCTGCCTCCATGATACCGCAGACGGCGGCATTTGTCAAGGAAGCTTAAAACAGCGTGTCGTAGCGGGAGTTTTCGCCGTCGAGCAAAAAGCCGTCGCGGTCGTGCACCCTGCCGTTTTGCAGCATCCGGCGGTAGCGCTCGGCGTTTTCGCGCTGCGTGCCGAGGATGCTGCCGGTGATGATGCTGCCGGGCGTGGTGTCGGCGGCGGTGTCGGTGCAGCCGGAAAGGCTGATCAGCGCCGCTGCCGCCAGTGACAGAACAAGGAAGCGTTTCACATTTTTCTCTCCTTTCGCCTTGCAGAATGTTGCGATACCGGGGATAGTATCTGCAAAACACGAAAAAGCTTGCTGGAAAATGTACGAAACTGCAGAAAAACGGCTCGCGGCCGCCCCAAAAGCGCCCGCGAGCCATCCGCGCCGGTCTTACAGATTCTTTTCGTAGGACTCGATCATTTTCTTGAACGTGTGACCCGTACGACTTTCGGAATTTGCCCCTCTTTTCAGCTTTTGCAGGTATTTTTCACAGCTTTCGCCGGTAAAA
>CAYPLM010000190.1:0-3142 GCA_964411575.1 uncultured Oscillibacter sp.
GTCGAAGCTGGGCGTGGACGGCTATGACGCGGGCGCAAAGATTCTCACCGACTTTTTCAAGCAGCAGCTCACGCAGTTCGTCTGCGACGACCTCGACCCGCTGGGCCGCGAGATCATCGACTGCTGCCTGCATGACGGTACGCTCGATGACTACCTCGCCCTCACGCCGATGAAGCTGAAGTAAACAGGCAGTCCAAATGCCCGCCCGCGCGGAGCTCTTCTCCAAAGAGCGCTGCGCGGGCGTTTCTTGTGCAGAAGGGCAATATCGCATGAAGTTTTCTCTTGCCAATTGTGTAAAAATGTGCTATACTGTGGGCGTGACAAAAGATGCCGCTCATATAATTTCGCATGCATGGCGCGAAAGTTTCTACGGGGCCGCCGGAGGCCCTGCTATGAGTGTTCGGCTCGGACGTGGGGTTCGGGGCGGACGCTTTTTCTTTTGCCCGCACCAAGGGAGACGGAGGTCATTGCTCATGAAGCTGCTTCAGGGAAACATCATCCACGCGCCGCAGCTGGGAAAGCTGGGCGTTTTGCCGCGCGGCTGCCTGCTGCTCGACGACAACGGCACGATCTGCGCGCTGCTGCCATCGCCCCCGCCGGGCTTTGACGGCGAGGTGTACGACTACGGTGACGCGCTGATCATGCAGTCGTTTGCCGACATGCATCTGCACGCGCCGCAGTACCCCATGCTGGGCATGGGGATGGATCTGCCGCTGATCGACTGGCTCAACACCTACACCTTCAAGACCGAGGCGCGCTTTGCCGACAACGATTATGCCCGCCGTATCTACAAAAAGCTTGCCAGTGATCTGATCACCAACGGCACTACGCGCGTTTGCATGTTCTCCTCGCTGCACACCGACGCCACGCTCATCCTGATGGAGGAGCTGGAAAAGGTGGGCGTGACGGGCTATGTGGGCAAGGTGAACATGGATCGCAATGGCATCCCCTCGCTGGAGGAGACCACGGAGCAGTCCGTGCGTGAAACGCTGCGCTGGCTTGACGAATGCGAAAAATTCAGGTATATTAAGCCTATCCTCACCCCGCGATTCACGCCCTCGTGTACGGATGAGCTGATGGCCTGGCTGGGGAGGCTTGCGAACGAGCGGGCGCTGCCTGTGCAGTCGCATCTGTCCGAAAACCTCGGTGAGATTGCCTGGGTGCGCGAGCTGCACCCTGACTGCGCGCAGTACTGGCAGACCTACGACAAGTACGGCCTGTGGAAGTGCGGTACGGTGATGGCGCACTGCGTGTATTCCGACGCGCGTGAGGTGGAGGCTATGCGCCGCGCGGGCGTCACTGTGGCGCACTGCGCGGGCTCCAACATCAACCTGTGCAGCGGCGTTTCCCCCGTGCGGTGGATGCTGCGCGAGGGCGTGCATGTGACGCTGGGCAGCGACATTGCCGGCGGCGCGCTGCTGCCGATGTACAAGGTGGTCACCATGTCCATCCGCGCGAGTAAGATCCGGCGCATGGAGACCGATTGGAGCGAGGATTTTCTCACTGTGCCGGAGGGCTACTACCTCGGCACGACGGCGGGGCACCGCTATTTCGGCGCGGGCGAGGGTTTTGCCGTGGGTGATAGGCTGCACGCCATCGTGCTCGACGACAGCGACTTCACCGAGCCCACCCGTCCGCTCAGCCTGGCCGAACGCTTTGAGCGCGCGGTGTATATGACACACCGGCACAATATTATCTCCGTCTGGTCGGAGGGAAGAAAGGTAGTTGGATAAATTATGACCGTCATCGACCGCTTTTTGAAGCTTGTTTCGTTCGATACGCAATCGGACGAGCGCAGCGAGACCTGCCCCTCTACGGTAAAGCAGCGTCTGCTCGGCGAGGAGCTGGTGCGCCAGCTGCTCGACATCGGCGTGGCCGACGCGCACATGGACGAAAACGGCTATGTCTACGGCACCGTGCCCGCCACGGGCAAGGGGCCTGTGCTCGGCCTGATCGCCCACATGGACACCTCGCCCGATGCCTCGGGCGCCAACATCAAAGCGCGCATCACCCCGCCCTACGACGGCGGCGACGTGCTGCTCAGCGAGGGCGCGGTGCTCTCGCCGAAGGAGTATCCCACGCTTTTAAACCATGTGGGTAAGCACCTCATCGTCACCGACGGCACCACGCTGCTCGGCGCGGATGACAAGGCCGGTGTGGCTGAGATCCTCGCCTGTGCCGAGCGTCTGCTGCAAAGCGACCGTCCGCACGGCACGGTGCGCATCGGCTTCACCCCCGACGAGGAGATCGGCCGCGGCGCCGACCGCTTCGACGTGCCCGGCTTCGGCGCGGACTATGCCTACACCGTGGACGGCGGCGGGTTGGGCGAGCTGGAGTACGAAAACTTCAACGCCGCTTCCGCGCATGTAGTCATCCACGGCCGCAGCATCCACCCCGGCTCCGCCCGCGGAAAAATGCGCAACGCCGCCACGATGGCCATGGAGTTCCACGCGCTGCTGCCCGCCTACGAGGTGCCCGAGTGCACCGACGGCTACGAGGGCTTTTTCCACCTCACCGACATGTCCGGCGAGACCGAGAAAGCCGAGCTGTACTACATCATCCGCGACCACGACCGAGAGAAGTTTGAAGCGCGCAAGCTGCTCATGCTCCGCGCAGCGGAATATTTCAACGGCAAGTACGGCGAGGGCACGGCTGAGCTGACCTTGCGCGACAGCTACTATAACATGAAAGAGCTCATCGAGCCTCACATCGAGATCGTTGAGCGCGCCCGCGAGGCGATGGAGCAGTGCGGTGTGACACCCAGGCTCGTGCCCATCCGTGGCGGCACGGACGGCGCACGGCTTTCCTACGAGGGACTGCCGTGTCCCAACCTGTGCACCGGCGGCGAGAACTTCCACGGCCGCTTCGAGTATATCCCCGCCGAGGACATGGAAACGGTGGTCGACATCCTCGAGGCCATTGTGTACAACGCGGCAGAATAAGCGCGTGAGGTGTTGCAGGGCTGCTGCAGCGCGTTTTGCAGCAGCCCGCAGCCTTGAAAAAAATTTCGTAAAATTTTCGTCAAAGGGCTTGACAAAACGGCACACCATATGCTAAACTAACTCCTGTCCTGTCTGACAGGGTTTCATGGCGGCATAGCTCAGTTGGCTAGAGCATGCGGTTCATACCCGCAGTGTCCCCG
>CAYPLM010000191.1:0-3112 GCA_964411575.1 uncultured Oscillibacter sp.
GTACATGTTGTCCACCTCGCGGTAGTGCGTTTCGATCAGCTCATGCTGGTACGAGGCGATCTGCCGGTCGATCTGTTTGGAAAATAGGGACATGTCTGCCGCCTCCTTCAGGTGTGCTCAATGATGGCGCGGTTGATGCCGCTGTATGCCCCGCGCGGCAGGGGGATGGATGTGGCATCGTTGAGTCTGATCTCCGTTTTCGTCACGCGGCTGATCTGCGTGAGATTGACGAGCACCGAGCGCCCTGCGCGGTAAAACCGCTCGTCCAGCTGCTCTTCCAGCTCGCTGAGCGTCATTTTCACGGTCACGTCGCTGCGGGCGTGCACGGTGACGTAGTTTCCCAGCACGTCGGCGTAGCGGATCTGGTAGATGGGTACGCGCACCATCCCGCCGCCCGCCTCAAAGGTCAGCACCCGCTCATTTTTTGCCAGCTTCTCCGCCGCGCGGTCGAGCACGGCGCAAAGCTTTTCTTCCTTCACAGGCTTCATCAGGTAGTGCAGCGCCGCCACCTCGTAGCCCTCGGCGATGTAGTCGGAGTAGCCGGTGACAAACACGATCTGCACGCTGTCGTTGCTCCTGCGCAGCTGCTTGGCCATGGTCACGCCGTCCATCGCGCCCATTTCGATGTCGAGGAGCAGAATGTCGTAGTTGCTCTGATCCTCGTAGTGGAACAGAAAGCTCTCTGCGGAGGAAAACGCGTCGGCGTGCACCGTGTGCCCAGCTTCGGCCGCCCAGCGCTGCACAAGGGTTAGAACATACTGCCGGTCCGCGCTGCTGTCGTCACAGACGGCGATCTTATACTGCATGCTTGCCTCCTTCTCCTGTGCAGGCGGGCAGAAGGCGCAGCAGGTTGCCCCGCGCGATCTGCTCAGCCTCCGTCTGGGTAAAGTCCATTTGTCCGAGAATGTCAAAGTATGCGCCGTAGATCGCCTCCGGCGGCAGACGGCGGTTGTCGGGATAGTCGCTGGCAAAGGCGGAGAACGGGCCGCATTTTTTCAGCGCGCACAGGTATTTGTGTACATCCGCCTGATTCCACACGTCGCCCGAGCCGCTATTGGCCCTGTGCACCGCGTTGGGCAGAATATGGATGTGTGCGTCGATTTTTTTGAGCGCTTTCCAGTCAACAGACATAGCGTTTCCTCCCGCCCTGCCGTGGCGTTTTTTCTATCTTACAGCAAGTCAAGGCAGATTTCAAGGGTCTCCCCGCCGCCCGAGGACTTGATTTTCTCTCAGGAGGCGTGCTACAATAAAAAGACAAAAATCACAGGAGGATACAGCATGGAATATCGTCAGCTTCCTCATGGCACGCCGCGCGAAAGGCTCAGCGTGCTCGGCCTTGGCATGGGCGGCATCCAGAACACCCCGCCCGATGAGATCGAGCAGATCATCCGCAGGGCCATCGACCACGGCGTCAACTTCTTCGACCTCTGCGCCGGCGGCGCGGTGTATGCGCCCTTCGGCCGCGCGATCCGCGGGCAGCGGGAGAAGGTGTTTTTCCAATGCCACTTCGGCGCGGTGTACGACGAAAATGGCGAGTACGGCTGGTGCCGCGACTTTGACACCATCAAAAAAACCTTCCTCTGGGAGCTGGAGACGCTGGGCACGGACTATGTGGACTTCGGCTTTCTGCACTGCGTGGACGAGGTAGAGGATTTTGAAAAGCTGGTGGACATCGGCGTGCTGGACTACCTCAAGGAGCTCAAGGCCACCGGAACGGTGCGCCATATCGGCTTCTCCTCGCACACGCCCGCTGTTGCCAACCGCATCCTTGACACGGGGCTTGTCGACATGATGATGTTCTCCATCAATCCCGCCTACGACTTTGAGCGCGGCGACGAATACGGCGTGGGCAGCGTGAACGAGCGCTTTGCTCTGTTTCGCCGCTGCCAGCGCGAGGGCGTGGGCATTTCGGTGATGAAGCCGTTTTTCGCCGGGCAGCTGCTCACCGCCGACCGCTCGCCCTTTGGCGCGGCGCTCACGCACGAGCAGTGTCTGCAATACGCGCTCGACCGTCCGGGCGTGCTCGCCGCCGTGCCGGGCGTACAGACGATGGCGCAACTTGAGCGCCTGCTGCACTTTGTCGATGCCACGGCGCAGGAGCGGGACTACTCCATCCTCGGCAGCTTCACCGCCGACACCATCACCGGCACCTGCGTGTACTGCAACCACTGCCAGCCCTGTCCGGCGGGCATCGACGTGGGGCTTGTGAACAAGTATTACGACCTTGCCCGCGCGGGCGACGCACTGGCCGCCAACCACTATACCAAGCTCTCCGTCAAGGCCGACGCCTGCCTGCACTGCGGGCACTGCGAGCGCCGCTGCCCCTTCTCTGTGCCGCAGATGACGCGCATGGAGGAGATCGCCCGCTACTTCGCTGGATGAAGCGCAAGACGCTGCGCCGCAGCGAGTGGCCGGAGATCGTCAAGCACGGCATCACCGTGCGCTGCCTCAGCACGGGCGAGTTTTGCGGCACGGCGGGGCTGACCGTCATCGGGCATATGCCCCGTCCCTTTGCCGTGGGCGGCACGCTGCTCGCCGATGAGGGCTGGCGCTGGCTGCAGCTTGCGCCGCGCGGCGAACACTGGTGGCTGACTGCCATGTTTGACCCGCAGCACCGGCATGTGGAAAGCTACTTTGACATCACGCTGGAAAACGACTTTTCCGACCCGCTCGACCCCTCCTTTTTAGACCTCTACCTCGACGTGGCTGTCCCCGCCGGGGGAGAACCCGTGCTGCTCGACGAGGACGAGCTTTGCGCCGCGCTTGCCGCCGGGGAGATCACGCCCGCACAGGCGGCGCTTGCCCGCGAGAGCGCGCAGACGCTGCTCACTGCCCTGCGCGCGCAGGGCGACGCGTTTTCCCAACGCCTCGCCGTGCTGTACCGGGCACTGTTGCAGGAAGAATAGAAAAAGTGGCTGCCTCACATGTATCGTGAGACAGCCACTTTTTTTGCAATGTGCGGTTTTGCGGCCTCAGCGCAGGGAGCCGTCGCCGCCCATCAGGGCGGTCATTTCCTCGATGCGCTCAAGCGGGAAGGGGGGCTGAGACAGGGGACGCATGGCGATGCTCATGAGCTTCATGGGGTTGTCGTCCGCCGCCACGCGGTTGGAGC
>CAYPLM010000192.1:0-3109 GCA_964411575.1 uncultured Oscillibacter sp.
TTTTTGCAACAATCTCGGGATTCGTACCGGCGGGAACGGCAAAGCCACGGTCAGAGCTCATGATGATGTCGTAACCCTGCTCCTTGAAGGTTGGCGCATTGGGAATGATGGAAACGCGCTCCTCCGCCATCACGCCGAGAAGCTTGAGCCCCTCGTAGTTAGAAAACTCGGAAGCGTTGAACACGCCCACATCGATGTGTCCGCCCAGCAGCGCCGTGATCTCTTCGCCCGTGCCGTTGGCATAGGCTACCTGCGTGATCTCAACGTCGGAGGCCTCAATAAACTTCATGTTGGCAATAAAGTCGTCGCTGCCAACGCCGGTGTGACCAAACGTGACCTCACCCGGATGCTCCTTGGCATAGTTGACAAGGTCCTCAAGCGTATTGAAAGGACTGCTTTCCTGCACGGCATAGATATTGGGATCGTAGCTGATCTGGCAGATCGGCTGGATCTGGTCAAGCGTATACTCGCAGGTATCGCGGGAGATGGGGTACACCGCCAGATGGGGCGTGCAGATCCACGTCCAGTTGTAGCCATCGTTGGGGGTGTTGAGCGCGCACTGCGTAAAGGACAGCTCGCCGCCGGAACCGGCATTGTAGTCGATAACAATGCTCTTTCCGAGGATCTTTTCCACATAGGGCATAATAGCACGGGAGGTAAGATCAGCACCGGCACCAGCTGCAAAGCCCAGCATCAGCGTGATGTCATGCTCGGGAAATGCTTCTGCCGCGCCGGGATCATCGGACGCATCCGGCTTGCTGCACGCGGCAAGCAGACCAAGGAGCATTGCCGCCGCAAGGAAAATACCAAGGAACTTCTTCATCTTCTTTTCTCCTCTTCTTATCAGAATTATTCGTCCCTGATCGACAAGGATGATAAGGCGCTCATAGTTTTGACAGGAACCCCGCTCTATTGCTGCGCCTTGCGGATTGCTTTCAGGCCGGTGGTGTAGGCATTTTGCAGCCAGCCCACTTCGCTACCGTAGGTGAGAAAGCCGATGCCGCGGCCGAGCCATTTGAGCGCGCCGTCAAGGTCATTGACCAGCAGCCCCTGCACCTTTCCGCAGCGGCGCGCCGCCTCATACACGCGCTCCACCTGCACGGAAACACGATCGTCCGTGGGTTTGCCGGACAGCCCCATGTCATGTGCCAGGTCGCCGCGGCCTACGATGGCTACGTCGATACCGTCGATGGACAAGATCTCTTCCGCCTGCTCGATGGCTGCCACACTTTCAAACTGCACCACGCACGTCACCTCTTCGTCCGCGCGGTGCATTGCCTCCTCCGACATCTTCTGAAAGCCGGAGGAAAGGCTCTTTGCGCAGTAGCCACGCGTGCCGCCGTTGAAAAAGTGCACGCTGTTGACGATCTGCTGCGCCTGACGCGCGCTGTCGATGTGCGGAATGACCAGCCCCATTGCGCCTGCGTCGATCAGACGGCCGTTGTTTTTCAGGTCGTTCGGCTCGATCGGACGCACCATGGGGTACAGCCCGCACTCGCGCGCGACCAGGCAGGTTTCGGAAATGCTGGCCATCGTCGCGCCGGAGTGCTCAGCGTCGAGCAGCAGATAGTCCAGCCCCGTTGAAGCAAGGATCTTTGCGATCACCGGGTCTTTGACTGCGTTGACCCAGGTTCCCACCACCAGCTCGTGTCCGAGCTTGCGGCGGAACGCGCTGTACGGCTCATGCGAGGAAAATACCATTGTTCTCTCCCCCCTTTCAGATCAGCTTTTCGCCAAGCTCTGCGGCATTGACGAGGATCGACCTGTCTGCGATGCTTCCCGTTTCGATCACGGAGATCATGTTGACCGCCGCGCGCTTGACGACATTTTCCACGGCCTCCACCGTGCCGCCGCCGTTGTGCGGGCCGAGCACGATGTTGTCGAGCGTGCAGAACGGATGTGTGCTGTCTGCCGGCTCCTTTTCAAAGGTATCCACGCCCGCGCCGAGGATCTGTCCGGAACGAAGCGCCTCATAGAGCGCCGCCTCATCCACCACGCCGCCGCGTGCACAGTTGATCAGGATTGCCTCCGGCTTCATCAGCGCAAGCCGCCGCGCATCGATCATATGGTGTGTCTCAGGCAGCAGCGGACAGTGCAGGCTGACCACGTCGCAGCGGCGCATCAGCTCGTCCACCTCGGCGTACTCGATGCCGAGCGCCTGCTCCTGCTCCGGCGAGGGACGGAAGGCGTCGTAGTAGTACACCTTGCAGTCAAAGCCGCGCAGCAGCTGCACAAGATTGCGCCCGATGTTTCCCATCCCGACGATGCCGACAGTCTTGCCCGTGAGCTCGTGGTTTTTGTCGCGCAAAACGGTTTTGAGCCACTTGCCCTCCTGCACCAGCGCGTTGTGTCCGCGCACGATCTGCTTGTAGACCGCGAGGATCAACGCCAGCGCCGACTCTGCCACCGAGCGGGAATTGGTGCCCGGCGTGCTGCCAACAGGGATGCCGCGCGCCGTCGCGGCGGCGATGTCGATGTTGTTCACACCTGCGCCGTACTTCTGCACATAGCGGCAGTTGACCGCCTGTGCCAGCATCTCGGACGTGATACCCTTGCTGGAGCTGACAAGCACCTGGGCCCGCGGCAGCTCGCGTGCAAGCGCCTCCGGCTCCCAGTCGGCAAACACCACTTCGATCTCCTCCGGAATGCAGGCGCGGGTAAACTCCCTCGTCCGCACCGAAACAGGATCCGTTACCAAAATCACTTTTTCCATCATGGGTCTGCTGCTTCTCCTTTTGTCCCGCCCGCCAAAACCGCTGACGGACGTTCAACTCGGCGAGGCCAGCGGTTTTAGCCTCGTTCTGTCAATATAGAAGCAAACCGCGTGCCAGTTTTCTGCTTTTTGGAAAAAAGCTGATTTTTGTAACTTCTACACAAAGAAGTTTGCGCTTTCTTTGGCATCCTGCACAAAAAAGCGGTATTCTCTCCAAAGAAAAACGCAGCGAGTGAAACAGAACGTTCCATCCGCTGCGAAATCTTTTGAAATATTTTGAAACGTCCGTCACTCCGTACCATAGATGGCTCGATCCAGAAAGCCCGGCTCCTCCTTCTGCAGCGCCACAATCCGCCGCCACAGCGTGGTTTTGCTGATGCCCAGCAGGCGCGCCGC
>CAYPLM010000193.1:0-3087 GCA_964411575.1 uncultured Oscillibacter sp.
GACGGCGACCCGCTGGAGATTTACACGAGCAAGGACGGCGAGGTGATTTTTAAGAAATACTCGCTGATGGGCGGGGTGGAGGAGTTTGCTGCGCAGCTTTGCGATACGCTCAGCAAGTCGACCGGCGCAAGCGTGGCGGTGACCGACCGCGACAGCGTGATCGCCGCAGCAGGCGCGGCGCGGCGTGAGCTGCTGGGCAAGCGCATCAGTTCCCAGCTCGAACAGATCATGGAGGATCGCGGCATTTACCGTGCTGCGGACGGCGCGCGCGGCGTGTTTGTCACCGACGCGCAGGATCGCTTCTGTGTGGGCATTGCCGCGCCGATCATCAGCGGGGGCGATGCGCTGGGGCTGGTGTTGTTTGTGGGCGATGCAGATGGCGCGCTGCCCTGCGGCGATACCGACCACAAGCTCGCGCAGACCATTGCCGCCTTTCTGGGGCGGCACATGGAGGACTGAGGAAAAACAGAGCTCCCGACCGCATGGCCGGGAGCCTGTTTCTTATCCGCGCGGCAGGACGTTTTTGTCGCCTTCCGCAAGGAGCTGCTGCTCGTATTTTTCATAAAGTGCGCCGTACTGACTGTTTTCCCAGACGGTGCCGTCGAAAAATTCCACCTCATGCAGGATCACCACGATCTGCTTCATCTCGCTGTATGTGCCATAGAGCCGCCAGTAGACGTTGGATTTGGTCGACTCTCCGGCTTTGATGGCGCGGTCATAGCTAATCCCCGTTGAGTAATCTCCGAAGTAGGCGCTCACTGGGATACCGTCGCCGTCAAAAGCAAATACGGTGGCGGAAAACTCCTTAACGATTTTATCGGATGTGTTTTTCGCTTTCAGATACAGCTCCGGGTTGCCAATGCTATTCTTTTTCAGAGTGCAGCTGATCAGCTTGATGGGTGGCCTGTTGATATAAGCGATGTAGCAATCATGAAATTCGCTGTAATTACTGATCTTTGTTTTCTGCTCGGAGGTGAGTTCGCTGTAGAGCGCATTGGCCTTCGCGTAATCGGAGTCAGAGGCGATGGCTGCGTCGATTGCTTCCTGCGCCTGATCGACGTAGAATTGCGAAACGGCGAACTCCACTTCTGCGAGGTGAGAATAGCTGCTGACCAACGGCCTCAGCTCGGTGGGCAACGTGTCATATGCCTGATGGGCCTTTTCTAACGCCGACTTCAGCGCCGCGTCCGGCTCGCCCTCGCCGCCATACTGCACCTCCTGGATCAACGCCTCAGCCTTGAGAACGAGCGCTGCATTGAAGGCGTCGCGTGCGGCTTGAAGCACATCGTATTTGTTCACCAGCGCTTTTTGCTCGTCTGTCAGCGCGTTGTATGCCTTTTCGGTTGCTTTGATTTTTTCAAGGCTCTGCTCGTTCACGGTTCCGATGCTGTCGATCTGGCTTTCGACATTGATCACCGCCTCGCTCTTTGCGCATGCGCTTAGAAGTAGGCAAAGCGCAAGCAAGAGCAGAAATCGCACCGTGTTTCTGTACCTCATAAAAAACACCCTCTTTCTTTCGTCGTTCCGGCATTAACCGATACTGGTTAATAGCATTATACACCGAATCCGGTTAACATTCAAGGGGAAGGTGGCTTGAATGTTATGATTTCTTACGAAAGACTGTGGAGCACCATGAAGGAGAAGGGAGAAAGCCAGTATACGCTGATCAAAAAGCACAAGGTGAGTCCTGCGCAGATCACGCGGATGAAGCGAAACGAAAGCGTGAGTACGCACACCATAGAGATGTTTTGCCGTATCCTCGACTGTCGCGTGGAGGATGTGATGGAGTACATTAAGGACGCGTAAGGAGACTTCCTGCGCCAAGCGCTTCCAGACCTGCGCTGTGGGCTGCCTGACAGCAGACAATATCCGTTTTTACCCCTTATCCCCCGTAAATGGGATTGAAAATTCAGGCGGGCTGTGCTAAAATGCGGGTACATCAAAGCCGCACGAGGGAAGGAGGGGCGCAGATGCCGGAATACGAGGGCCATCGCGCCCGGCAGCGTCAGAAATACCATGAGTTCGGGCTGCACATGATGCCCGACTACGAGGCGCTTGAGCTTCTGCTGTTTTATGCCATTCCCCGCAGTGACACAAGGCCACTGGCGCATCGTCTGCTCAGAGAATTTGGCTCATTGCACGGCGTGTTTTCCGCCTCCGAGGCCGAGCTGCGCGGCGTGGAGGGCGTGGGCGAGAGCACGGCGCTGCTCCTTTCCATGCTGATGCCCCTGTGGCAGCGCATCCACATTTCTGCCCCCTGCGAGCGCATCCTCGACAACAGCGAGCGTCTGGGCGCGTACTTCTGTGAAATTTTCTATGGCATGCAGCGCGAGCAGCTCTATGCCGCTGCGATCGACACCAAGGGCAAGCTGATCACATGCCGCCGCCTGTTTGAGGGCGATTGCAGCACGGTGAACCTCGACCTGCGCCGGCTCACCAGTTTTGCAAACGGCGTCGGCGCCACTTACATCGCGCTTGCGCACAACCATCCAAGTGGCGTGGCCACGCCCTCGGCGGATGATGTGAACGCCACGCGCCTTGCCATTCAGGCGCTCGCACCGTTCAAGGTGCACCTTTTTGACCATGTGATCGTGGCTGACAACGACTATGTTTCCCTCCGCCAAAGCGGGGCGCTGGAATACTGATATGACCTCTCCGTGCGGCTGGGCTGCGCGGAGATTTTTTCTGAAAGAAATAAAACATGTGTACAATTAAAATGTGGTGTGATATAATGAACTATCCCATGGAAAAGGGCAATTTATGATGAAAAAATACCTCTCCCATCTCTATATTCTCGCCGGGGCAGCGATGTGGGGCTGCATCGGGCTTTTCTCGCGGCCGCTGCTGTCGGCAGGATTCAGCACGGGCAACGTGGTGGTCATCCGCAACCTCGGCGGCATGGCGGTGCTGCTTTTGTGGTTCCTCCTGCGCGAGCCGGACGTGCTGCGCATTTCGCCGCGCCACCTGCCGCTCTTTTTTGGCACGGGCATCTGCTGCATCCTCTTTTTCGCCCTGTGTTACTTTCGCTGTCAGCTGCTCTGCTCGCTGGCGGTGAGCGCGATCCTGCTGTACATGGCACCGGCCATC
>CAYPLM010000194.1:0-3084 GCA_964411575.1 uncultured Oscillibacter sp.
TGTACTTGAAGATACGGATCTTCTTGCCCTTGCCGTTCTTGACGACCTTGGCCTCGACCTTCGCGCCCTCCACCACAGGAGTGCCGAACTTCGTGTTCTCGCCATCGACGATCGCCAGGACCTGATCGAACGTGATGTTCTCCTCGGCCTCGACGTTCAGCTTCTCGATGAACAGGGTGTCGCCCTCGGCGACGGCGTACTGCTTGCCACCGGTAACGATGATCGCTTTCATGTGTGCACCTCACTTTCCTTTATAACGGGCTCGCTGTCGGGGGTGTCCGGGTGACCGAAACTTGTGACCCATTCAAAGCGGCGCTGCGATTATAACAGGAAAGCGGGGGCTTGTCAAGTGTTTTTTGCTGTCTTTTTTCATTCAAAGCCAAAATAATGTCTCTGGAAATGTGCCGCGCGCCGTGGTATAATACATTATAATATATCCACGACTATCCACGACACAGGGAGGCAGGAAACATGGAGCAGGGGACTCTTGAACGCAGCGTGCTCGTCACGCCGGAGCTTTGCGGCCGGGCAGCACGGCTTTCGCCGCTGGGCGTTTTCACCATTTTTCAGGGCATCGCCACGCTGCACGCCGAACAGATCGGCGTGGGCGCGTTCGCCATGGCACAGCGGGGCGAATTCTGGCTGACGGCGCACACGCGGGTGGACTTCTTCTCCTCCGCCACGCTGCTCGATCAGCTCACCGCCGTCACCTGGCCCGAGCCGTGCAGCGAGCGCTCGGTGCGCAGCTTCCGCAGCTACAGTCTCCACCGCGGCGACGAGCTGGTCGCGCTGGGGCGCACGCAATGGGTCATCTGGGGCGAGGGGCAGCGGCTGCTGAGCTTTGGGCAGTCCGGCTTTCCGCAGGACTTCCACTTTTCCGACCGCGTGGGGCTGCGCGACGCACCCGCGCGCTTTACCGACACGCTGACGGAGGATGACCTCGCCTTCCGCTGCGCCGTGCGCTCCACCGACATCGACTTTGGACGCCACATGAACAACGTCGCCTATGTGCGCGCGCTGCTCGGCTGCTTCCCCGCTGAGGAGCTCGACAGCGGGCACATCGCCTCCGTCGAGGTGCACTATGCCTCGCCCTGCCTGGAAGGTGAGGAGCTGAGCGTGTACTGCCGCCGCGAGGGCGCGCTTGCCCGTCTTGCCATTCGGCGCGGCGGAAAGGCCGCCGTGCTTGCTGAGGTGCGCTTCCGCGAGGCGTGATTCCGCATTGTCCTCAGCCGCTCAGCAGCGCGCGCAGCAGCTCCCACAGCTTCGAGCGCAGCACAAGCTCACCCGCTGCGCCGTTTGCGGTGAGGATGCCGTCACACAGCGGCGCGAACGCCGCGCTCCACCACCGCAGCTGCCCCGTCGGCAGCGCCGCGCAAAGCAGCATGGCGCTAAGGCCGACGAGGGCAGAAATTTCCCAACGCTTGAGCTTCATTAAAAAACACCGTCCTTTGGAGAGATCAGCTCCAGTATGGACGGTGTTTTCACTTTTTAGACAAAGACGGCGCAAAATGTCTGTGCGCCCTGCACTGCGCCGCAGGCCGCGCGGCAGGCTTTTTCGTCCTCGAACAGGCCGTACACCACGCTGCCCGAGCCGGTCATCGCCGCCGCACGCGCGCCATTTTTCAGCAGCGCCCGCTTGAGCGCGTCGACACATGCGCGCTGCTCGTCGGGCAGTACCTGCTCGAACACGTTGCACACGCCCGCGCACAGCGCTGACACATCGCCCCCGCGAAGGGCGGCGAGCATGGCGGTGTGGTCGGGGCGATCGGTTAACATAACGCTGTCCGCCCGTGCAAAGAGCGAGGGAGTGGAGATGGAAAAGTCCGGCTTGCACACGGCGGCATACAGGCGCGGTGCGGCGGGCAGCGCGGTGAGCACCTCTCCCCTGCCCTCGGCAAGCTGCGTGCCGCCGCGGATGCAAAATGGCACATCGCTGCCGACCTGTGCGCCGATCGTCTCGAGCGCCGTGTCCGAAAGTGCTGGCAGGAGCAGGGCACGCAGTGCACGCAGCACGGCGGCGGCATCGGCGCTGCCGCCGGCCATCCCGGCCTCAGAGGGGATTCGCTTGACAAGTGTTATGTCAACTCCGTCGACGCGCTGCCCCGTCGCCGCAGCGAACGTGCGCGCAGCGCGCACGGCCAAATTGCGCTCGTCGCAGGGAAGCTGCGCGCCCGAAACGCGGCAGGTAACCCCCAGCGCGTCCGTCAGGCACACGGTCACGTCGTCATGCAGTGAGACGGTCTGCATCACCATGCGCAGGTCGTGGTAGCCGTCGGCGCGCCTGCCGAGGATATCGAGCGTGAGGTTGAGCTTTGCGTAGGCGGGAAGGGTAAGCGCGGTCATTTGTTCTCCTCCGTTGGGTCGTCCAGCCGCTTTCCGCACGACTGGCAGTATTCGCCGTGGTTTCGCCACAGCTGTCCGCCGCAGTGCGGACAACGGTAGCACGCAAAATGGAACGCTAATGCAGCGAGTATCACGGCCCAGCCGAGCATAAACCAGACCGTGCCCCCGAGTGCGATCAGCAGCACACCCACAAGCATCGCCGAAAGAGCGATGCCCGGCACTTTGCGGAAATTGGTTTTGCGCCACTTGTTCATATCAATCTCCTTTCGTTCCAAATCAAAAAAGCGGCCTATGGCCGCTTTTTTGAAGTTGATTTAGCGGATCTTGCGCGCCTCGACATAGTAGCGCTTGTCCTGCGCGTGCCCCATGGAGAAGGTCTTGCGGGGCAGCACGCCGTCGGCCATGACGGTCTTGAACAGCTGCTCCTTGCCCATGGCAGGCAGCAGGAAGCCCATGTTGCCGGGCTTGCTGCCCAGCTCACGCGTAACTTCGTCGCCGTGGATGTAGTCCACCTCGCCGCCGAAGCGCTTGAGATAGTCATCAATGAACGCCTGCAGCGTACCCACGGGAAGCTGCACCTTGGGGTCGGGGACGGTGATGAAATCGTCGTGCCCGTTCCAGCACACCTCGATCACATGACCCTCGCTCTTGCCCTCGCAGGCGTTGGGATAGAACTTCTTGAACTCGGCCATGAAGTTTGCCGCGTCCACACCGAAGAGCACGCGGTGGATGGGCTCAAAC
>CAYPLM010000195.1:0-3054 GCA_964411575.1 uncultured Oscillibacter sp.
CGCCATCGAGGCCGCGCTCATCGCCAAAAACCGCGCGCCGGGTCTGAACCGCAGCTTTGCCGCGCAGAACTGGGCGATGCTCGACAAGCGCATCTGGCTGGACGCGGCGGACGAGGCGATGGACAGAGAATTTCGCGACAAGACCTATGAGATCTGGGGCGGAGACCTCGACCCGCAGGCCGTTGCCATCGCGCAGCACAACGCCGAGCTTGCCGAGGTGGACGACACGGTGCACTTCGAGGTGGCCGATGCCACGCGCTTCCACTGGGGCGGGCAGTATGGCCGCGTCGTCACCAACCCGCCCTACGGCGAGCGCCTTCTGGAACAGCGTGAGGCGGAGGAGCTGTACCGCGCTTTTGGCCGCGCGGTGAGCAAGCTGCCAGACACCTGGCGCGTGGGCGTGCTGTCGTCCCACACTGAGTTTGAGCGCTGCTTCGGCCGCCCGGCGGACAAAAAGCGCAAGCTCTACAACGGCATGCTCAAATGCGACTTTTTCATGTACGGCGGAAAACATTCGTAAAGAACGCAGGGGGAACACAGCATGAGACACATTTTCATCATCAATCCCGCGGCCGGCAAGCAGGACAGCCGGCAAAGGCTCTATGCCATGGCACAGGCGCTGCGCGAGGAGAAGGGGCTGGACGTGGAGTGCATGCTCACGCGCAGCCCCGGACATGCCACGGCGCTGGCCCGCGCAGTGGCGGAGGAGGGCAAGCCCGTGCGGATCTATGCCTGCGGCGGCGACGGCACGGTGAACGAGGTGGCAAACGGCATCGCCGGGTTTGAAAACGCCGCCATGACCTGCATCCCCGTGGGCACGGGAAACGACTTTCTCAAAAACTTCGGTGCGGAGATGCTGCCGCGCTTTACCGACGTGAACGCCCTCTGGAACGGGCCGGTGCGGCAGCTCGACCTGATTGAGTGCAACGGGCGGCTGTGCCTGACCATCGCCTGTTCGGGCGTGGACGCGCGCGTGGCCGAAAGCGTGCACCGCTACAGCGCTGCGCCGCTTCTGAGCGGGCGGGGCAGCTATCTTGCAAGCGTGGCGGTGAACGTGCTGCTCAAGCCTGTCAGCCAGCGCATGCGCGTTACGCTGGACGGAGAGACGGTGGAGGACGATTTTCTTCTCGTCACCATGTGCAACGGACGCTACTACGGCGGCGGCTCGATGCCCGTGCCAGAGGCGCGTATGGATGACGGCGTGCTGCACACCGTGCTCATCCGCAAGATCAGCAAGCTGAAATTCGCGAGCCTGTTTGGCGTGTATTCCGCCGGAAACTATAAGCAGGTCGATCCGCAGATCGTGCGCGTGTTCACGGTGAACGAGGTGTGCATCCAGCCGCTCTCGGGCGACATCGTCACCTGTCTTGACGGTGAGTGCTTCCACTTCGGCGAGGTGCGCCTGCGCCTTTCGGACAAGAAGCTCAACTTCTTCGGCCCCGCCGGGTGCGATCCCAATGCCACCGCGCGCGACGCGTAAGACCATGCGATAAGGAGGCGTTACTATTTCCGCTGTCTTTTCAAGGCTTGACCAGCCCACACTCAAGGAGGTCTGCACGCAGGCCATCCTTGGCAAGATCATCTCCGGCGAGCTCAAGCCCGGCGACCGTCTGCCGCCCGAGCGCGACCTTGCCGAAATGCTGGGCATCTCGCGCAGCAGCGTCAACCAGAGCGTGCTGGAGCTGGAGAGCCAGGGCTTTCTGACGATCCAGCCCCGGCGCGGCACCGTGGTGTGCGACTACCGCAAGCATCCTACGCCGCAGTCTCTTGCCGCGCTGATGAGCTACGATTCCGTGGAGCTGGACCGCTCGATCTTCTCCGACATGATGGACTTTCGTCTGCTGATCGAAACCGAGTGCGCCCGCCTTGCCTGCACCAGCTTTTACGAGAGCACCCTCGCCGAAATGAGCGGCGACATCGACGCGCTTGAGCGCGGCGGCGAGCCGGGCGAGCTGCTCTACTCCTTCCACTATCACCTCACGCAGGCTTCGGGCAACGGCGTTTACAGCATGCTCTTCCGCGCGTTTGAGCCGGTCATCCGCGCCCTCATCCGTCAGCACTACAGCATGAAGGCCGAGGACGTGCGCGAGTCGGTGCGCGAGCACCGTGCGCTTCTGGAAGCCATCCGCGCGCGGGACGAGGAGCGCGCCGTCCTCCTCACCCGCAGCATCCTCACGCAGGGCATCTCGGTGCTCGAGGAGCGCTATGGAAATGAGAGCACAGCCGGCGATCCAAAATAAAAAAAGCAAACGGGAAGAGCTTAGGCCAGACGGTCTTTGCCTCTTCCCGTTTGTTGTTGTGATGGTTGACACCCTGTGCCGATGAGGCGTTATTCCCCGGCCTTGGGCGCGCCGCCGGTTCCGCGGCGGTGGTTGCGGCCGCCGCGGCGGTGGTTGCGGCGGCGGGCGGAGCTCTTCTCGCCCTCGGGCGCGGCAGGCAGCTCGTTTTTCGGCGGTTCGGTTTTCGGCTGCTCGCTCTTCGGCTGCGGCGCGGGACGAGGCTTTTTGGGCGCGGCAGGCTTGCCGGGCGCGCCTTTGGGCGCGTCGCCCTTCGCCTTGGGGGGCTTGGGCTTTTGTGCCTTGGGCGCGGCGGGCTGCGGCGCGCTCGGCGCTGCCTCGCGGACAGCCTCGGCCTTTGCGGGGCGCTTTCTGCCCCGGCCGCCCCGGCGGCTGCGGCGCTTTTCGGCGGGCGCGTCGGGTTCGCCCGCGGCGGAGGGTTCCGGATAAAACGGCTCGGCGGCGGAGAAGATCACCGGCGGCAGCTCCGCCGGGTCGACCTCGCGCACGGGCACAAAGCGCGCCGGGCGCTCGCTGGGCACCTCAATGCCGTCGCGGCTGCCCTTGCCGCTGCGCAGCACGCGCACCTCGCAGTTCTGGTAGCGCTTGGGGCTGTCGGGCGCGTCGTCAAGGCGCACGCTCACCGTCTCGCGCAGCAGATCCACCGAGCCGACGTTGCCCGTGCCGTCGGGCGTGAGCACGAATGACTCCTGCCGCGGCATGCGGCGCAGCGCGTCCTCGTACGCCTCCTGCTCGTATTTCAGGCAGCACATCAGCC
>CAYPLM010000196.1:0-3007 GCA_964411575.1 uncultured Oscillibacter sp.
TCTGAACATCTTCTACACCCTCCTTATTCTTCGACGACAACGCCCATGGAGCGAGCGGTGCCGGCGATCATGCTCATCGCGGACTCAAGAGACGCGGCGTTGAGGTCGCGCATCTTCAGCTCGGCGATCTTCTGCACGGAGGCCTTGGAGATGGTGGCCACCTTGGTCTTGTTGGGCACGCCGGAGCCGGACTCGATGCCGCATTCCTTCTTGATCAGCACGGCCGCCGGGGGGGTCTTGGTGACGAAGGAGAAGGAACGGTCGGAGTAGATGGTGATGACCACGGGGATGATCAGACCCATGTCGTTCTTGGTGCGCTCATTGAATTCCTTGGTGAAAGCGGCGATGTTGATGCCGTGAGGGCCGAGCGCGGAGCCAACGGGGGGCGCGGGAGTCGCTTTGCCTGCAGGGATCTGCAGCTTAACGTAACCGGTAACTTTCTGTGCCATGATAAGGCACCTCCTTGTAAAAATGTGGTAATGACCGACAGCCTGACGGTCATCCTTGGCGAGACGCTGTGCGTCTCTCCCACTTGCGCCGGAGCGATCCTCCGGACTTTACCTGACGACCTCTACCTGATCGAGCTCGAGTTCGACGGGCGTTTCGCGTCCGAACATGGACACAACCACGCACACGCGGTTTTTCTCTGCGTCGATCTCCTCGACCGTGCCGAGGAACGAGGCCAGAGGGCCGTCGGTGATCTTGACCTGGTCGCCGACCTGGTAGCGCACGACGATTTCGCGCTTCTCCATGCCCAGCGCCAGAACCTCCTCCTCCGTGAGGGGGATGGCGTTGTTCGCGGTGCCGACAAAGCCGGTGACGCCGCGAATGTTGCGGATCAGATGCCAGGTATCGTCGGACATGATCATCTTGATGAGCACATAGCCCGGAAAGACCTTGCGCTCAACCTCCTTCATCGTGCCCGTCTCCGTCACCTCAGTGACAGTTTCCACGGGGATGCGCAGGTCGAGGATCACGTCCTCAAGGTGACGATTGGCGATCAGCTTTTCGATGGCGGTCTTAACGGCGTTTTCATAACCGGAGTAGGTATGTGCAACATACCACTTAGCGTTATCAGCCATAGACTGCCCCTTTTAAGCGAACAGACTCAGCAGAGCCTTGACTGCCAGCACGGCAACATAGTCGAACAGCCAGATGCAAACGCCCACGCCGGCCGAGCACAGCAACACCGTGCCGGTATCCTTCATGGTCTTTTTCGGGGCAGGCCAGACGACCTTCTTCAGCTCGCTTTTCATTTCGCGGAACCACTTGCCGTAGTCCTTTTTCTTCTTTTCTTCTGCCATTGCTACACTGCCTTTCTCAACTTACTTCGTTTCGGTATGAACGGTGTGCTTCTTGCAGAAGCGGCAATACTTGTTCAGCTCAAGCTTGTCCGGGGTGTTCTTCTTGTTCTTCATCGTATTGTAGTTTCTCTGCTTGCACTCGTTACATCTGAGAGTGACTTTAACGCGCATTTAACGGCACCTCCTTATTCGTGGCAGCCCTGCGGGTCTGCCGATTGCCTCCCTGCGAGAGAAATTTGAGGACGCCTTTCTGTCGGCGTAAAAGCGAAAAAGCGCACAACAAAAAAGCCCTCTTTCACAGGTAAGGAGAACTATATCATAGAATTCTCTGTTCGTCAAGCGCTTTTTAAAGAAAATTTGCGCATTTTCCCGCCGGAGCGATACGCGGTTTGATTTGACTATTGCCCGCCTTTGTGGTACACTGAACAGGAATCCGGAGCAAAGGAAACGAACGCATGGAATTTTTCACCCTCGACAGCGGCTCAAGCGGAAACGCCGCTCTGCTGCGCACCGACGACACCGCTGTTTTGCTGGACGCGGGCCTGTCCGCGCGGCGGCTGAACGCGGCGCTGCTCACACTGGGGACGCAGCGGCTCGACGCCATCTTCATCACCCATGAGCACGCCGACCACATCGCGGGGCTGCGCGTATTCTGCAAAAAGTGCGCCGCGCCGGTGTACGCAAGCCGGGGCACGGCGCAGGCGCTGCATGGGCTTGTGCCGGAGGAGCAGCTGAGGGTGTTCGACGCGCCGTGCACGCTGACGCTCGGCGCGCTGCGTGTGACGGCCTTTGCCACCTCGCACGACGCGCTCGACCCGGTGGGCTTCCGCTTTGATGCGCCCGACGGCTCGCTGGGGATTCTGACTGACACGGGCGTGGTGCCCGACGGCGCCCGTGAGGCGCTGTACGGCGTGGACACGCTGCTGCTCGAGGCCAACCACGACTGCGGCATGCTGGAAAGCGGGCCGTACCCCTACGCGCTCAAGCGGCGCATCGCGGGGGAGTGGGGACACCTTTCCAATGTCGATGCTGCCGCGTTCGCCGTGCAGGCCGCGCAAAGCGGTACGCGCGAGATCGTGCTGGCGCATCTTTCCAAAGAAAACAACACGCCCGAGACGGCGCGCATGACTATGGCGCACTGTCTTGCGCGGGCGGGCTGCGAGGTGCAGCTGAGCATTGCGCCGCGCGCCGCTATCAGTGAGGTACACATATGCAGAAGGTCGTCGTCCTTTGCGTCGGAAAGCTGAAGGAAAAGTTTTACATCGAGGCCGTGCGCGAGTACGAAAAGCGGCTGCAGCGGCACTGCCAGCTCGAGCTGGTGGAGCTGACCGAGCAGCGCCTGAGCGAAACCCCCTCCGCCGCCGAGATCATACAGGCGCTCGAGCGTGAGGCGGCGGCCATCACTGAGCGGCTGCCCAAAAGCGGCGCGGTGATCGCGCTTTGCATCGAGGGCACGCCGATGAGCAGCGAGGCGCTGAGCAAGCGGCTGGAGCGCTTTGCCTCAGAGGGCGTGTCGCAGCTGACATTCGTCATCGGGGGCAGCTTCGGGCTGCATCCGTCGATCAAGGCGCGCGCTGCGCTGCGCCTTTCCATGTCGCCGATGACCTTTCCACACCATCTTGCGCGCGTGATGCTGCTCGAGCAGATCTACCGCGCCTATCAGATCGAAGCGGGGACCAAATACCACAAATAAGCGAAGAGAC
>CAYPLM010000197.1:0-2962 GCA_964411575.1 uncultured Oscillibacter sp.
GCGCTATCTCGACCTGCTCGATGAGGATCTGACCACGGTGGACACGGTGATCAAAACCGGCAACCCCATGACCGACGCCATCCTCAACTCCAAGATCTCCCTCGCCAAGGCCAAGGGCATCGCAGTCAAGGCGGAGGCGCATGTGCCCGTGAAGCTGCGCTCCTCGGAGATCGACCTTTGCTGCATCCTCGGCAACCTCTTTGACAACGCCATTGAGGCCAGCGTGCAGCTGCCCGAGGAGCAGCGCCTGATCCGCGTGTATATTGACATGAAGGGCACGCAGCTCTATATCTCTTTCACCAACTTCACCGCCGGGAAGAAGCTCAAAAAGACCGGCAGCCTGTTCCGCACCACCAAGGGCGAGGGGCACGGCTTCGGCCTTGTGCGCATCGACGCCATTGTCGAGCGGCTCGAGGGCTTCATCAGCCGCAACAGCGAGGACGGCGCGTTCACCACCGAAATTCTGCTGCCGCAGGCGTAAGCGCTGCGGCGGCGGGACGTCGCGGGTACCGTCCCCTACTGGTTTTACGCACGCTTGTCCTTATTTGTAGGGTGCGATGCCTCGACATCCCGTGGTACTGCGCAGAAGCGTCATTGCGAACCAGTCCGCAGACTGGTGTGGCAATCCGTTTTGTAGGGTGTGATGCCTCGACGTCCCGTGGTACGACGCGGCGGATCTGCAATTCGTCCCCCGGAACGAACGATTCGTCCCCGAAATACACCGGGGACGTTTTTTTGTGCTATGGTAGGCTCACAAAGGAGGTCGGTCCCATGGAGAAAAAAGAAAGTAAGCCCCGGTACAACATGTGGCAAAACAGCGCCTTCATGCTGCGCCTTGCCTGGCGCGAGAAAAAGAGCGTGCCGCTGCTGTGCCTGGCCGTGGCGGCGGTGACGGCGGGCAAGAGCATCGCCGAGCTTTTGATCGCGCCGGTGGTGCTGACGAAGCTGGAGGGCGGCACGGCGCTCGGCGCGCTGCTGGGCACGATCGCCGCGTTCACGGCGGCGTTGATCATGCTGGGCGGCCTGAAGTCATATCTGAGCGAAAACACGCTTTGCGGCCGCATCGAGGTGCGCATGCGCATCATCGAGCAGCTCAACACCAAGCGTGCCGAAACGTCGTACCCCAACCTTCTGGACACGCGCTTTCTGTCGGCGGCGAAGAAGGCGGACGAAGCCTGCTGCAGCAACCGCGAAGCCACGGAAGCCGTGTGGGACACGTGGACGGAGATCCTGGCCAACACGGTGTGCTTTGCGGTGTATCTTCTGCTGCTGAGCGACCTTTCGTGGTGGATTGTGGCGCTGGTGGGCGTGACGGCGGCGGCAAGCTATCTCATCGGCAACCACATCAACGGCTGGGGCTATCGCCACCGCGAAGAAGAGCGCGCCGGCGTGCGGGAAACGGAGTATCTGCTTGACGTGAGCACCGGGCGCAAATACGGCAAGGACATCCGCCTCTTCGGCCTCAAGCCCTGGCTCGACGAACTGTGGGACAAGGCCATTGCGACGCGGCGGGCGTTCCTGCTCAAGCGCGAGGGCATCTATCTGTGGGCAAACGTGGTCGACGCAGTGCTCACGCTGGTGCGAAACGGCGCGGCGTATGCCTATCTTCTGCACCGGGCGATCAGCGGCGGGCTGTCGGCGGCGGAGTTTCTGCTGTACTTCAGCGCGGTGAGCGGCTTTGCGCAGTGGGTGACGGGGCTTTTGGACCGGTTTTCCACGCTGCACCGGCAAAGCCTTGACCTTTCGATGGTGCGCGAGGTGCTCGAATGGCCCGAGCCGTTCCGCTTTGAAGACGGCGTGCCGCTCGTGCCGGCGCAAAAGCCCTATGAGCTGCGGCTGGAAAACGTGTCGTTCCGCTATCCCGGCGCGGAAAAGGATACGCTCACGAACCTCGACCTTACCGTGCATCCGGGCGAAAAGCTTGCCATCGTGGGGCTCAACGGCGCGGGCAAGACCACGCTCGTCAAACTCCTGTGCGGCTTTTTTGACCCCACGGAGGGCCGGGTACTGCTCGACGGGCAGGACATCCGGCAGTTCAACCGGCGGGACTACTACAAGCTCTTCGCCGCGGTGTTTCAGGACTTTTCGGTGCTGGAGGCAAGCGTGGCGGTGAACGTGGCGCAGCGCTTTGCAGGCTATGACGAGGGGCGCGTGTGGACATGTCTGGAGCAGGCGGGGCTGACGGAAAAGGTGACGTCGCTGCCGCAGGGCATCGACACGCCCATCGGGCGGCTGGTGTTCATCGAAGAAGGCGTGGAGCTTTCCGGCGGGCAGACGCAGCGGCTGATGCTGGCGCGTGCGCTCTATAAAAACGCGCCCATCCTTCTGCTCGACGAGCCGACGGCGGCGCTCGACCCCATCGCCGAGGACGACATCTACCGCAAGTACAGCGCCATGACCGCCGGGCGGACGTCGCTTTTCATCTCGCACCGGCTGGCATCCACGCGCTTTTGCGACCGCATTTTGTTCCTTGCGGACGGCGTGATCGCCGAGCAGGGGACGCACGACGAGCTTTTGGCGGCGGGCGGCGGCTACGCGGAGTTGTTCCACGTGCAAAGCCGCTACTATCAGGAAGGGGGAGACGCGCATGAAGAAGGATAAGGCGCGCGTGAGCCTGCGCAAAGTACTGCGCAGCGGCGCACGGGTGTGGAAGCTTTTCTGGAAGCTCACGCCGGGCTTTTTGATCTCCAGTTCGCTCTATGGCATCACGCAGGCGCTGGCCCCGTATGTGACGCTGTGGTTTTCGGCGCGGCTGGTGGGCGAGCTGGCGGGCGCGCGGGACGCGCAGGCGCTGGCGGCCTATGCGGCGGGGGCGCTTCTTTCGGCAGCGGGGATGGCCGTTTTGAACGCGGCGCTGATGCACCGCAGCAACGCGGAAACCCCCCTGCGCAGGATGGCAGAGCGCAAGCTGTACGCCGACAAGATGGTGCAGATGGACTATGTGGATCAGGAGAGCGCGAAG
>CAYPLM010000198.1:0-2955 GCA_964411575.1 uncultured Oscillibacter sp.
GAGTTTGAATGAGAAAGAGCGCCTTCCACACGGCGTTTGAGGGCGCGGAGCGCTTGACTTTGAACAGGACAAAGGTCTTACCGCTTTTTGACGGGCGGTAAGACCTTTTCTTTTTACTGCGAGAAGCTATTTACCATTTTCGAAAAACTGTTGATTCTGGTAATCTGATTGGGTATAGTAAAGATACGAGATGGGCGTGTATGAACGTGGAATGGAAAGACCCACAAACCTTCTGCGCGGGTATGGGATCAGCGACAGCATCGGCAAAACCTTTCAAAGATCGTCAGCAGCGGAAAATTTGCGGCGACGGCGAGGTCATCCCCCTGTAATATCATATGGCAGTGTCCGGAAGAGAGCATTCTCCCGGACATTTTTTTGCAAAAGCGCTTGACAAATATATCGCGCTGCGATATACTACATATATCGAGGTGCGATATATCGAACTGAAATAAAGGAGGCGCGCGGAAGATGGATCCGCATATCAAAAAAGTCTACGTTCCCATGACCGAAACGGCCTTTTACATTCTCCTGTGTCTGCGCAGGCCGAACCACGGCTACGGCATCGTGCAGACGGTGGAGAAGATGACAGGCGGCGCGATCCGGCTCACTCCCGGTACGATGTACGGCAGCCTGTCGAAAATGGAGAAGGACGGGGTCATTCGCTTTATTCGGGAAGAGGAAAAGCGAAAGATCTATCAGATCACCGATCTGGGGCTCGAGGTTTTGCAGCTTGAGGTAAAGCGCATCGAGCGCCTGTATCAAATCACGCGGGAGGAAATGTAACATGGAGACAAAGCGGGAATTAAAATGGTTTACGATCTTTGAATACGAAAAGGAGCAGGACTACCTGCGCCAAATGCACCGCGCCGGCTGGAAATTTGTCCGGGTGGGCGGCCTTGGGGTGTACCACTTTGAAAGGTGCGCACCCGCGGATGTGGTGTACCAGCTCGACTATAACAAGGACGGTCTTGCGCACAAAGAAGAGTACCTCAAAATGTTCGACGACTGCGGCTGGGAGTACATGCAGGATTACTTCGGATACAGCTATTTTCGCAAAGCGGTCGAAACCGATCACGCCGATGAGGAGATCTTCTGCGACGAGGAGTCGAAATTCCAGATGATGCAGCGCGTGTTCAAGGGCCGGATGCTGCCGCTGCTGGGGCTCTTCTTTGCGATGCTGATGCCGCAGTTTTTTGCGAACCTCTCCAGCGCGCATTATCTCATAGCCACCTTCTATGGCGCTGTCCTTACCCTGTATCTAGCGATATTTGCCACCTGTTTTGTCAAATACAACCAGTACAAAAGCGGCAGAAAATGAAAGGGGAAAAGGCAAGTGGCTGAGTTTTTCCGGGCGTCTCTTCCGTGGGTGCTGGCAGGCTTGCTTGTGGCGGTCAGCTGCGCGCGGATGGGCAGTAAAAAGAAATAAGCGGACAAAAAGCGCGATACCTTATGCCAGACGGCCTAAGGTATCACGCTTTTTGTCAGCCATTGAGAAACTCCTCGGGGTCGACGGGCGCACCGTTGAGCGTGACGGCGAAGTGTAGGTGCGCGGGCAGCGCCGACTCGCTCAGCGCGCTGATGCCCACCGTGCCGAGAAGCTGCCCGGCGGAGACGAATTCGCTCTCCGCCACGGCGGGCGCGTCCTCCAGATTTGCGTACAGCGTCTTATAGCCGTCGCCGTGGTCAAGCAGCACCGCGCAGCCGAGCAGGTCGTCCTGCCACACGCGCTGCACCGTGCCGCTGCATGCGGACAGCACCTGCGTGCCGACCTCGGCGGCGATATCCACGCCGCTGTGCGTACGCCAGTCGTCGAGCGTCTGGCTGTATTGCAGCTCCTCCACCGAAAAGGCTGCCAGCGTCTCGCCCTTGAGCGGGGGGACGAGAAGGCGCGGGGCGGTGGGCGTCACGGTGGGCACAGTGAGCTCCACGCTCGCCTGTACGGGCGCTGCCGGCTGTTCGTCGGGCACGGTGGGCGGCTCAGGCACGCTTGCCTCCACCGGCGCGGGACGAACGACGGGTGTTTCCGTCTGCTGCGGCTTGCTGACGGAGGCGGCGGAGCTGTTAGAGACGGCGGGCGCAGGGGCGGGGTCAACGCTGCGCTCGGGCAGAAGCGTCCAGTAGCCCGCTGCGGCGATGGCCGTGAGAAGAAGCAGCAACACAGCGTAAAAGCCGGGCCCGTTCCAGAATTGCCGCGCCTTGCGGCTGTTTGATCCGTTCATATCGTTCCTTTCTGCCGCAGTGCGGCGCGTCAGAGAGTTTGCTGCTATTGTGCGCCGCGCGGGGAGGTTCTAAACCTCCCGGAAAAGAAAATTTTGCAGAACAAACCCGCCCGGCGCACTGCGAACAGTGGCCGGGCGGGTTACAATGTCTCAGGCGGCGTCAGCCGCTTTTTGCGGGGAGGATATTTACTTGACGATCAGGCTCTCGCCATCCATCTCGTCGGGCTTTTGCAGCCCCAGAACATCGAGAATGGTGGGGGCGATGTCAGCCAGGCGGCCGGGGCGCAGCGTCACGGCCGCACCGGTGACAAGGAAGGGTACAAGATTGGTGGTGTGCGCGGTCATGGGGGAGACGCCGTCGCCTTGCAGCATCTGCTCGGCGTTGCCGTGGTCGGCGGTGATCATGGCGATGCCGCCCATTGCACGCGTGGCGGCGACCACGCGCCCCACGCACTCGTCCACCGTCTCCACGGCCTTCACCGCCGCGTCAAACACGCCCGTGTGGCCAACCATGTCGCAGTTGGCAAAGTTGAGGATCACCACGTCGTACTTGCCGGAGTTAATGCGCTCGATGCACTTTTCCGTGACCTCGCAGGCGCTCATCTCGGGCTGCAGGTCGTAAGTGGCGACCTTGGGGGAGGCGACGAGCACGCGATCCTCGCCCGCATACTGCTTTTCCACGCCGCCGTTGAAGAAGAAGGTCACATGGGCGTACTTCTCGGTCTCGGCGATGCGG
>CAYPLM010000199.1:0-2953 GCA_964411575.1 uncultured Oscillibacter sp.
CTTATTCGTGAGGGAAAGATGGTAAATACCTATTGCGATTACTACTTGTACGGTATGACAAAGGCGGATTATATCGAGATCACCGACAAGGGATTCCCTCCGTATGAGCATTGTGAACGCTTTTTCCGAGAAACTTAAATCTGTACAGTTCATAACTGCTGGACGGCAGCTATGAATTTCAGGATTGCCGCTCTGGGATCATTGAATTCTTAAGAGCCAGACGCATAGACGCAGAGCTTTATCGAACCGGTCTGCGTCTGCTTTTTCTGAAACCATATCGTACAAATCTATTCGTGCTGTTCTTTTGCGATAAGAAAGAGGGCTATTATGTCTCAGACGTGGAATGGCACGAAGAAGGAGACCCCGGAACGCAGAACGTATACGGTGGATGATATTGCGCAAATTCTGGGTATTGGCAGGACCTCTGCATATATTCTCGTAAAAGAGGATCAATTCAAAATCGTGCGCATTGGTAACGCCACACGCATTTCCAAGCGGTCATTTGACGAGTGGTTGGATACCCTCGATCTGTGATCTTAGAAAGGATGAAATGTTATGGCATCAATTATCAAACGTAAAAAGAATTATTCTATCGTTTACAACTATGTTGTAAGCAGTCAAGTAGCGGGGTGTGCATTTGGTATCAAAACAAGTCACTGCTTTCAAAAGGGCAAGTTCTTAAAGAACCTACCCTTTTCCAGTATGTCAAAAAGCCTCGCAGAGTTTCGCGTCCGCAGACGCGAAAGCAGTTTGATCGTTTTTTCCGGCGGCATGTACGTCGGAAAAAGCATCACTCAGCTCGCAAACGTGCTCGCGCGCAGCGCGAGTGCGCTGCGGCGGGCTGCAAGCCTCTTCAAAAAAGCGTCATTGCGAAGTAAGTAACCGATGTCACTGATGTGGCAATCCGTCCTTTTTCGCACGTTTCCGAACCAATCCAGCGCGGGAATGCCGGGGGGCCTTTGACACGCTGAAAGGGCTGCTGCAACGTGCGTTGCAGCAGCCCTTTTTCTTTACAGTGCCTTTTTCAGCTTGACCAACTCGGCAAGCAGCTCAACAGTGCCTTCGATACCAAGAAGCGAGCTGTCGATGCACAGGTCGTAGCTCTTCGCGTCGCCCCAGTCCTTGGAGGAGTAGTAGTTGTAGTACGAGGCGCGGGCGCGGTCGGTCTTTTTGATGCGATCTCTCGCCTCGTCGGCGGTGAGGTTGTTGCGTGCGGCCACGCGGGCGATGCGGTTTTCCAGCGGGGCGCAGATGAAGAGGTTGATCACGTCGTCGCGGTCTTTGAGCGCGTAGTCCGCGCAGCGTCCGATGAGCACGCAGGGGCCCTGATCGGCCAGCTTTTTGATGGTGTCGTATGTTGCGAGGTAGACCTGCTGCTCAATGGAGCCCTTGGGCGAGAGATGATTCAGGGAGAAGGAATACGGGTCCATCGCCACAGAGTAAAGAAAGCTCTTCGGACGCTCGTCGAAGCTGTGGAACAGGTTTTCACACAGGCCGCTCTCCTCTGCCGCCTTTTTCAGCAGCAGGTCGTCATAATATGTGATGCCGAGCTTTTGCGCCAGCGCTGTGCCGATCTCGCGTCCGCCGCTGCCATACTGTCTGCCAACTGTAATGACCATAAATAGACCCTCCTTGTCAAATGGTTCAGCGTATGGGAAACTTCGTCTGTCCTCTGCGCCGATGATAATTTGTGTCATTCCGAGCCGGTGCGCATACCGGCGTGGAAATTCGCATTCCCCAACGGATAATAGAACGGATTGCCACACCGGTGACATCGGTCACCGGTGCGCAATGATGTTTCTTTGAAAAGCATCAGCGTATGAGGACTTCCCCATACGCTGATGATACCACTTTTTCAATTAAAAGTCAATTTCTTTTCCCAGCCTGCGGTACATGGTTTTTTTCACCGCGCGGAAAATATTCTCGTAGCCCGTGCAGCGGCACAGGTGCCCGGAGAGCAGCTTGCGCAGCTCCGCGTCGGAATAGAGCCTGCCGCTTTCCAGAATCTCCACCGCCGTCATGATAAAGCCTGGCGTGCAGAAGCCGCACTGGATGGCTGCCTCGTCCATGAACGCCTGCTGGATGTCGCTCAGTTCGCCGTTGGGGCCCAGCAGCCCTTCGAGCGTGCGGATGTGCTTGCCCTCGGCCCACACGGCAAGGTAGATGCACGAGTTGAAGCACTCCCCGTCGATGATGACGTTGCACGCGCCGCACTCGCCCACCTCGCAGCCCTTTTTCACACTGGTCATGTGGTAGTCGTTTCGCAGCATGTCGGTCAGACTCGCGCGCACGTCCACCATGCGCTCAACGTCCTTGCCGTTGAGGTTGAAGCGCACAAGTTTATACTGGCTCATTCGATCGCACCTCCTGCAAGCTTGATGGATTCCACCAGGCAGCGCTTGGCCATTTCCACGGCGATGTGCTGGCGGAACGCTTTGCTCGCGCGCCACGAGTCGCGCGGGTTGATGTCGTCGAGCACGGCGAGGGCGAAGCGCTCCACTGTGTCCAGCGTCAGCTGCGCGTTGGCAGCGGCGGCCTCGGCGCTCGGGCAGCGCATGGGCACAGGCCCTGCCACGCCGTAGGCAATGCGGGCGCGCGCGATGCTCTTTTTGTCCGCGCTCAGGCGCACATTCACGCTGCACCCCAGCGTGGCGATATCCATGGCGTTGCGCATGGCGTATTTAATGTAGTGGCCAAAGCAGTTTTCGTAGCTCTCCTTTGGGATGAGGATGGCGGTTTGAATTTCACCCTCCTCGGCGCGGATATCCACCTTGCCGGCCTTGATGTAAAAGTCTCTGATGGGCAGGCGGCGCACGCCGTTTTTGCCCGTCAGCTCCACGATAGCCTCCCACGCGTGCAGCGTGGAGGCGGAGTCGGCGCTCGTCACGCCATTGCAGGTGTTGCCGCCGATGGTGCCAATGTTTCTGATCTGCGGACCGCCCACCATGTCAAC
>CAYPLM010000200.1:0-2943 GCA_964411575.1 uncultured Oscillibacter sp.
TCCATGCGCTCGATGGTCTCCACGTCCGCGTGCATATAACGCACGCGCACGCCCGCCGCGCCGAGGTAGGCGGTGAGATCCTCTGCCATCTTTTTGGTCAGCGTGGTCACAAGCACGCGCTCGTCGCGCTCCTTGCGCGCGGCGATCTCCGCCATGAGGTCGTCGATCTGGCCGTCGACAGGGCGCACCTCCACCTTGGGGTCGAGCAGCCCCGTGGGACGGATGACCTGCTCGGCCACCTGTCCGGCGCGGCTTCTTTCGTACTCGCCGGGCGTGGCAGAGACATAAATGCGCTGGTTCACGCGCCCTTCAAACTCGTCAAACTTGAGCGGGCGGTTGTCAAATGCGCAGGGCAGGCGGAAGCCGTACTCCACCAGGCTCTCCTTGCGTGCACGGTCGCCGTTGTACATGGCACGCACCTGCGGCAGCGTGACGTGCGACTCGTCCACAAAGAGCAGAAAGTCCTTGGGAAAATAGTCGATGAGCGTCATGGGCGGAGAGCCGACGGGACGCGCGGAGATCACGCGCGAGTAGTTCTCGATGCCTGTGCAGTAGCCCAGCTCGCGCATCATTTCGATGTCGTAGCGCGTGCGCTGGTGGATGCGCTGCGCCTCCACCGCCTTGCCGTGGTCGGTGAACCACTGCTCGCGCTCGGCAAGCTCCACCTCGATCTGCGCGATGGCGCGCTCCATCTTTTCGGGCGTTGTGACATAGTGCGAGGCGGGGTAGATCACCGTGTGTGCCACAGTGCGCGTGACGGCGCCGGTGACGGGGTGGAACTCTGAAATGCGGTCGATCTCATCGCCGAAAAACTCCACGCGCACGGCGCGGTCGCGCCAATAGGCGGGGTAGATGTCCACTGCGTCGCCGCGCACACGAAAGCGGTTGCGCTCAAAGGCCACGTCGTTGCGCTCATAGCGATCCTCGATAAGGCGGCGCAAAAGCTCATCGCGCGCAATGGTCTGTCCCACACGCAGCGAGATCATCAGCTTGGCAAAGTCCTCCGGCTCGCCCAGCCCGTAGATGCAGCTGACCGACGAGACGACGATCACGTCCCGCCGCTCGAGCAGCGCGCAGGTGGCGGAGAGGCGCAGGCGGTCGATCTCCTCGTTGGTGGAGGCATCCTTGGCGATATAGGTGTCGGTGTGAGGGATATACGCCTCGGGCTGATAATAGTCGTAGTAGGATACGAAGTATTCTACCGCGTTTTCGGGGAAAAACTCCTTGAACTCGGCGCACAACTGCGCCGCCAGCGTTTTGTTGTGCGCCAGCACCAGCGTGGGGCGCTGCACGCGCTCGATGACACTGGCCATGGTGAAGGTCTTGCCCGAGCCGGTGACACCGAGGAGCACCTGCTCGTCGATGCCCAGCTCCACCCCGCGCGCAAGCGCGTCGATGGCCTGCGGCTGGTCGCCCGTGGCAGCAAAGGGGGCGTGCAGCTTAAACTCCATCTCCGGCGTCCTCCTCTCCGTCGCGCAGCGCGCGCTGAACGTATTTTGGCAGTTTCTCCACCACCAGGCGGTATGACTGCTCGCACAGGCTGCGCAGCAGCTCGTCAGGCAGCGTGCCGTCAAGATAGACGGCGATCCAGCTGTGCTTGTCCATATAGAAGCCGGGGCGGATGTCGGGGTGCTCCGCGCGCAGCAGCTCGCCCATGCGCGGGTCACACTTGAGGTTGATCAGCTCGTGCCCGGCGTACTGCGCAAAAACGCCGCCGTGTCCCTCGTCCACGCGGAGCACGGCGGCAAACATCTTGCCGTGCACGCGGTAGCGGTGCCACTGCCACTCTAACTTATAGTCGTACTCCGCGCCAGGTAAGGAGCGGAGAAAAGCGTCCAGCCATTCATATTTCATGCTTCGTCCTCCACGGTCAGCGCGGCGATGCTGCCGCGCACCAGTGCCAAAAGGTCGGCAGGGGAGAGCTCCACCTGAAGCCCCACGCGCCCCGCCGAGACGGCCACGCGCAAAAGGTTTTCCACTGAGCAGTGGAAAAAGGTGGGATATTGCTTTTTCATGCCCACGGGCGAGCAGCCGCCGTGCACATAGCCCGTGGCGCCCAGCAGCTCGCGCTGGGGCAGCATGGAAACGGATTTTTCGCCCGCAGCGCGCGCGGCCTTTTTCAGGTCGAGGCTTGCCGCTGCGGGGATGGCAAACACCAGCAGCTGCCCGCTTGCCCCGCGCGCGACCAGCGTTTTGAACACGCACGCCGCGTCCAGCCCCACGCTGCGCGCCACGCTCACCGCGTCGATGGCGTCGGCGGGGCCGTGGGGATAGGCGTGCGCAAGATAGGGCAGCTTCTTCTGCTCAAGAATGCGCATGACATTGGTTTTTTCGTCTTTTCCCATAAGTCACCTCAAAAGATACACGCAGGCGAGGATGCACCCCAGCCCCGGCAGCACCCCGGCGGTGACTGGCTCGTGAAACACCAGGATGCCCGCCAGCGCGGCGACCACCGGCTCCACACAGGCGAGGATGGCGGCGCGGCTGCTCTCTACCCCGGAAAGCCCCCGCGTGTACAGCAGGAACGGCAGCGCCGTGGCGATCACGGCCAGGCCCAGCGCGCACAGCAGCAGCTGTGGCTGCGCGGCAAAGCCGCTTTTCATCCCCTGCCAGTCAAGTGAAAACAGCGAGCCCAACCCTGAGAAGATAAACGTCCACACCACCACCGTGAACGGCGCGTAGTGCCGCAGCGCAAAGGGGCTGATGATGCTGTAGAGCGCGTAAAAAAGCGCGCTGCCCAGACCGAAGAGCACGCCCTCCGCCGTCACGGTCAGTCCGCCGCTCCAGATGCCCGTGACGAACGAGCAGCCCAGAAGCGCCAGCGCCAGCGCGGCAAGCTTGCGGCGCGTGATATGCTCGTGCAGCACCAGCGCGCTGAGCACCACCACGATGGCCGGTGCCATGTACAGCAGGATCGCGCTCACCGCCAGCGAGCAGAGCAGC